>NZ_JBFXHE010000035.1:0-20582 GCF_050177295.1 Desulfobacter sp. | reverse complement strand
CAGCCCTTCTTTGCCCTGCCACCGGCGTTTTTCTTTTGCAGAAAATTCAGGAGATATACTTAAAGCAACGGCAGGTTTAATTCTTTGCGCAACATCCTTTATGCTTCTTCTAACAATTTAAAATCCATGAATACGCACTTCTATATCTTAAAAAATTTAAAAAACCATTGACAAAAAGCCATAAAAATGAAAATAAGCTATCTGTTTATTTATTTAGATAAGGCTAACAACTATATGATCTTAGTTATATGTATCAAAAAAAACATAAGTTTGTATTGAATTAAAAATTCAAAAATAAAAGAAAAACTTAATTGGAAGGATAATTATGACTCTGGATGAACTTAACCCTGGAGACAAAGGAACAATCAAAAAGCTCTCCATCAAAGACAAGCTTGGCCAGCGATTAATGGATATGGGTATTTATCCCGGTCTCACCTTAAATGTGGTCTGGAATGCCCCTTGAGGATCCCATGGAAGTGGAGATCGATGGATACTTCATCAGCCTGGGCCATGATGAAGCCCAGTTTATTGAGGTGGCGCGCAGATGAGTGACAGACTATTGGGTCGCCCTGGCCGGCCAGCCCAATTGCGGGAAATCAACGATTTTCAATGCCCTGACCGGTGCCAAGCAGCATGTGGCCAACTATCCGGGGGTCACCGTGGACAAAATGTCCGGGTGGTAAAGACATGGGGAGACCCGGGTGTCGGCCTTTGAACTATTTGAAGCCATTCGGCACGGAGAGAAACAGTGCCTGACCATGTTCATCAATACCACCCACACATTTCAGTATATTTAATGAAGTAAGTATTTAAATACTAAATTATTGGAGGTTAATATGCCAGGACCTAAAAGAAGAAGATACCGCGGGGAGAACTGCTGCATGCTCAGGCAGATCAAACCCGGACAGCGGGCCAAAATCCGCTGCCACCATGCCAAAGGAGCTGTGCGTCAGCGCCTTCTGGACCTGGGATTTGTCCCGGAAACTGAAATTGAGGTACTCCGCAAGGCCCCTCTGGGCGATCCCATTGAATGCTATGTGGCCAATTATACGGTTGCACTGAGAAATTCTGAAGCCGACCTCATTGAGGTCGAATGTGACTAACTTAAACGTGGATGCAGAAAAACAAAGAATGAATGAACCCCCTGATTCGGGTCCGGAAAAACTTTTGGTGGGCCTGGCCGGCCAGCAGAACGCCGGCAAGTCAACCATATTTAATATGCTTACCGGGGCCAACCAGCACATTGCCAACTACCCCGGTGTGACCGTCGATAAAAAAACCGGTTTCTACCGCCACCGGGGAGTCCGGGTGGAAACCGTGGATCTTCCCGGTACCTATAGTCTGACCTCTTTTTCCATTGAAGAGCGTGTTGCAAGGGATTTTCTGATTTCAGGAAATCCTGATGTCATTGTCAATGTGGTGGATGCATCTTCCCTGAAACGCAGCCTTTATTTCACTTTCCAGGTGCTGGAAATGGGCTTCCCCGTTGTGGTGGCCCTGAACATGATGGACGTGGCCAAACGCAACGGAACCCATGTGGACGTATCTGCTCTGGAACATTGCCTGGGCGTAAGTGTCATCCCTACAATAGGCCGCAAACGCCAGGGCAAGACGGAATTGAGAGATGCCATTCTGGATACGGCGGAGCGTAAAGCCCATAATCCCCTTCGTATCAGCTATGAAGAGCTTGAGCCGGCTGTGAACAGCCTTCAAAAACGGCTGGATGAGACCAAACTGGCCGGAAGCTACCCCACCCGGTGGCTGGCCGTCAAACTCCTTGAGGGGGACACCGAAGCCGAGCGTATTGCCGGTGAACATCTTGGGGAGATCTGGGAAGAACTAAAAACAGCGGCCAGGATCCGTCGCCAGGATTTTGAAGAAGAGCATTACATGAATGTCCCGGACTACATGGTGGGCTGCCGGGACCGACTGGCCACAGAGATTGTCAAGACTTGCGTCACGGAAACCAGGGACGGCCGGGACCGGATCACCGAAACCATTGATAAAATAGTCCTGAATCGGTTTGCCGCCCCCATTTTCCTCATTGCCACGGTATTTGTAATTTACCAACTTTCCATTGTCAAGGGGTATGAGCTTACGGTTTACTGGTGGCCCATGCTGGCAAAATTGCGGGCCATGATTGCCGGTGTGCTGCCCGCGGCCGGTATTCTGGAGGATCCGTATATCCGGTCCATGGGGTTGTGGATGGTGGATTCGGCCAATGCCCTTCTCAACTATATCCCCATTTTTTTGATATTATTTTCACTCATCGCCATTCTTGAGGACAGCGGATACATGGCCAGGATCGCCTTTATCCTGGATAAGCCGTTTCATTCCTTCGGCCTCCACGGCCAGTCCACCCTGCCCTATATCCTGGGCGGTGTGTTTGCAGGAGGGTGTGCCGTACCAGGGGTTATGGCCACCAAAGGGATACCGGACGAACGCTCCCGAATGGCCACCATACTTACCGTGCCCTATATGAACTGCCTGGCAAAGATCCCCTTTTATACCCTGCTTATCAATGTATTTTTTGTCCCGTACAAATCCTGGGCCATGCTCTTTTTATCCACAGTGACTATCTTTGTCGCCCTGCTGGTGGCCAAACTCTTGACCTCCACAGTACTCAAATCTATGGAAACCGCGCCCTTTGTCATGGAACTGCCCAAATACCATCCCCCGACCCTGTTCGGCGTGGGCCAGCGGGCCATTGAGCGGACCTGGCAGTACATCAAAAAGGTCGGTTCCATTGTGGTGGCCGTATCCGTCTGCGTCTTTACACTGCTTCAGTTTCCGGGCATTTCCGATGAAAAGCAGGCCCATTTTGAAGGCGAAATAACCAAAGCCGTGGATACCTTTCAGAAAAAAATCGCCAAGACCCAATATGCGGACCGGTTCAAGGATGAAGCCAACCTGGCCTCAATGATCAATCTGTACAACGATTTTAAAACCGCGAGGCTGAACACAAAAGGGGCGGACGCTTCCGAGGCATTGTCCGAAAAATTCCAGGTCGATTACCCGGAACAATTTAAATTCCTCACCCCCCGAGAGGATCAAGACGCCCAAAAAGTAAACAAAGCCCTGCGGGGCCTGGTCTCCACGCGTAAATCCCTGCGCCGCCAGATCAAGGAAGAACAGATTGAAACCAGCTTTCTTGGTATGGTGGGCCGCTCCCTGGAACCTGTTACCCAATGGGCCGGATTCAACTGGAAGATCAATGTGGCCATTCTTTCCTCTTTTGCGGCGCGCGAATCCTCGGTGGCCACCATCGGCGTTCTTTATCAACAGGGGGCTGATGAAAACAAAAGCCTTGAAGAGCGTATGGAGGCCGAGGCCGGAGAGGGAGGATTTTCTCCTTTGCACGCCCTGGCCATCATGGTCTTTTTTGCCCTGTACCCGCCCTGTCTGGCGACAACCATCATGATCAAGGTGCAGACCGGTTCATACAAATGGATGATCTTTTCCGTCATCTTTCCCACCACGTTAGGATTTATCACGGCCTGCCTGATCTACACCGGCGGCAGCGTCTTAAATCTTTCCGGCATCCAGATGATGGGTGTGTTCTACGCCGCCGTAGTCCTGACGACCGTGTGTACAGGCCTGTTCGAATCATGGAAACGGAAACCCGGCCCCCTGCCAGATCTGCGCCAGGAGCCAAAATCGTTGTAGTGTTTCAGTCTTTTACAATAAGATTTAAAAAAGTCAAAAAAATATTGACAAAAAGCCTTAAAAATGAAAATAAGCTCACTTATTATTAATTAGATAAAACTAACAAATATATATTTTCTTAAATTGATAACGAAAACCTTAATGAGACTGGCCCTCGAGCCTGTAACCCAATTTGCGGGATGTAACTGGCGGATCAATGTGGGGCTGCTGTCGGTCTTTGCCACAGGATTTATAAAAACAAGAACAGAATTTGAACATGCCCGGCAGGCCATTGCGTGACCGGGCCAATTTTACAAATCTACAAGGAGAAAAAAATGAAACTTAAAGTATCTGCATTAATATTTGCCGCCATGACGATTGGCTTCTTTATAGCCGCGGTTGCCCAGGCCCACACCCCGTTGTGTTCCTGCTATGACAACGGGGACGGCAGCGTGACCTGCGAAGGCGGGTTTTCCGATGGTTCTTCGGCTGCAGGGGTACAGATGCGCGTTGAAGACGGTGGCGGAAAGGTGCTGATCGAAGGCAAAATGGATGACGACAGTGAATTCACATTCAGCAAACCTGCCGGCGCTTACAAGGTGCAGTTTGATGCAGGAGAAGGACATCAAATCACCGTGGATGGGAAGGAAATTACCCAATAATAACTGAATCCACTTTATTTTTTACGCTCAATGTAAAAGGAGAAAATTAAACATGAAAAAAATTATTGCCACCATTTCAGTACTGGCTGTTCTGGCCATAGCCGCACCGGCATTTGCCCACTTCCAGATGATTTATACCCCTGAAAGTGCCCTGAACAAGGGGGGGAAAATTCCTTTGGCCATCGTTTTCACCCACCCTTTTGAAGCGGGGCACACCATGGACATGGGCACACCGGAACAATTTTTTGTTACCCGTTCACGGGGCGAAAACGAACCTGCAAAAACGGATCTTCTGTCCACCCTTAAACCCATTAAATGGACCAGCTTGACCAATTCGGGTGCTGCCTATGAAACTGAATACTCCGTCCGGGGAGGGGATCATATCTTCTGCCTGGTACCGGCACCTTACTATGAAGGTGAAGAAGATGCATATATCCAGCAGACCACTAAAATGATTGTCAATGTGGGTGGAGAGCCCGGTGCCTGGTCAGAACCTGTGGGACTTGACTGCGAGATCGTTCCCCTGTGCAAACCTTATGACCGCTGGACCGGCAATGTATTCCAGGGCAAAGTGCTGTTCAAGGGAAAACCTGTGACCGGTGCAGAAATCGAAATTGAATTCATGAACCACAAACCGTTGCTGGACCAAAAAGCCTTTGCCAAGGAAGCGGCTGCAGTTGCCTCCCAGCCAGCCTTTGTACTGCAGACCATTTTTGCCGATGACAACGGCGTATTCACCTTTGGCATTCCCAAGGCCGGATGGTGGGGGTTTGCGGCCCTGGGCCTGGACCCCGAAGGATCTTTTAAAGGCAAAGAGTGCTCAAAGGATGCTGTGATCTGGATTCAGGCCAAAGATATGAAGTAAGGGCTATGAAATAAGGGCTATGAAATAAATAATGAAATAAACAACCCAGCTTGTCGGTGCCGGTCCTTTTCCCTGCCTTTAAACTGAATATCATCATTTTCTCCCAATGATACTCAAGAAAAGGACCGGTACTTTCCTGTTTTTAAGTGTTACTCTGTAAAAAAACCACGAAACGCCTGTGTTCATGAATCCCCAGGAGCCCCTATGCACCCTGTTATCCAGGTTGATCATCTTTGCCACAGGTATGGCAAACGCTACATATATAAAGACCTGAACTTTTCCATCTCCCCCGGAAAGATCTATGGCCTGTTAGGCAAAAACGGTGTGGGCAAAACTACGCTGATCAAAATATTGATGGGATTTTTACGGTCCGTGTCGGGTACCTGCAAAGTATTTAACGAGCCTTCCCATGCCCTGTCACCTGCCGCCCGGGCCAGGATCGGACTATTATTTGAAGGCCATGTGGCCTATGAATTCATGTCCATCCGCCAGATAGAAAAATTTTACGCCCCGTTTTATCCGGACTGGGATGCCGATATCTATTACCGGATGGTCGAAAAATTAAATCTTGGGCCCGGTCATCTGATCCGCCAGATGTCCTGCGGCCAGCGCTCCCAGGTGGTGCTCGGGCTGTTGATGGCCCAGCAGCCGGAACTGTTGCTGTTGGACGATTACTCCATCGGGCTGGACCCGGGATACCGAAGACTTTTCCTTGATGAAATGCGCAACTATTTAGCCAACGGAGACCGTACCGTGTTTTTAACCTCACATGTGATTCAGGATATGGAAAATTTTGTGGATGAAGTCATTTTCCTGGAGCGTGGGGGAGAGATGATGAACAGTCGCCTTGATGCGTTTAAAAAAAATTTTTCCTGCTTCCGGCTGCCGGTCAGGACCAACACCCCGGTTAACGGTTCAAACCAGGGTCTCCGTGAGGACATATCTAAAGAAGAACTGCTTGGCGCCTGCCCCATGGTAAAAAACATTGAGGTTTACCCCACTCACCTGGATCTGTTCACATTTGCCGCCAAGGCGGATCTGCTTGCCGGTCTTGAGGCGGCCGGAATCTGCGGCAGCCTGCTTGAACCGATCACTTTGACCCTGGAAGATGCATTTATCGGTTACACGGGAAGGTATTCATGATTCAATCCATTTTCAGAAAAGAATTTTTTAAGATCCGGGTCATGTGGTTGCTGGTTCTTATTGCCAACCTTTGCCTTTTAGTGCACATCTGGATCTCAACCCGCAGGCTGTTTATCCTGGACCATCCCGAGGTGGTCTGGTACCGGGTGCTGCAACTGGGGCAAATCCATTTTGAACACCTGAAGTTTGCCCCGCTGATTTCCGGTATCCTGATTGCCTGCTTCCAGTTTCTTCCCGAGATGTGGGGGGAGCGGTTTCGGCTCTCACTGCACCTGCCCGTGTCCGCGGGTTTCGTGGCCATGGGTCATCTGCTGGCAGGTCTTTTTGCCTATCTGCTTGTGGGACTGACAGACCTTGGCGGGCTCTGGCTGATCACCAGTATCTATTTTCCCGCACAGGGGATCATGGTCAGCCTGCTCACGGCTCTGCCCTGGACCATGGCAGGCATCTGCGCCTATCTTGGCATGGCCCTGACCCTGCTTGAACCCAATTTCCGGCTTAAAGCCGTCAATCTGGCACTGACAGCCGGGGTGGCCGGCTGCTACCTGATCAATGTCCAGCCCGGGGCATTTACCCCAAGCCTGCCCGTGCTCATTGTGCCTTTGGCGTTGATGATGCCTGCGGTTATGGTGCCGGTTTTCAGGTTCCGTTACAGGAGAATGGGATAATGAACCGATTTGCCCTTGCTGTATATGCCGTTTTAATCATCCTTGTCTCTGCGGTTTACCTGCCCATGCTCTACGACAAAATGTTTATGGATGAAGTAGAAAAAACCCATCTGTTTTACAGCCCGGTAAGCCGTGATTTTATTCTAACGGAAAAAATTATGGGAAAGGTACCCCAGTCTGCCCGGGGCATGGCCGAGGATCATCACAACAACCTTGCCTACATCAAGGCTGACGGCACCTATGTACCGCGCAAAACCTTTGAACAGCACCTGCCTTTTATTTTTTATAAGAACATGGAGATCTGGGGGCTTTTACCCATTACACTGGACGGACGCACCTTTGATAAACATGCCATCAAGGCGGACCGAAGGGTGCTGGAACTTAACGCCCGTGATCTGCCGGGCAGATCCCCTGAAGTCCCATTTTTTCCGCTCCTGGAATCCAACCCCGGGCAGGCCAGGCTGGTTTTCCCCGAGGACCGCTTCCGCATGACGGATACGGCCATGGAATTTATCAATGCGGATACAAACGCCCTGGACACCGTTTTAACCAGAATGTACACCGTCACCCTTAAAAAAAAGGGGTTTAAGTTCCCGGCCCGGTCGGTTAACGGCAAGTTTACCGTACTCAAACCCTTTGACGAAGGGGTATTTATTGTGGATCATGATTACCGGGTATTTCACATTAAACGGGTGGATGACAAACCGTTGATCAAACAGACGCCCATTTCACCGGATTTAAAAATCAGGGCAATAAAAGTTTCCGAAAACGAACAGAAAAAACACTTTGGCTTTGCACTTGCCGAAGACGGCCGCATCTTTCTTTTAGGGTATGACAACTATCGGCTGACCCCCATCCCTTTGACCGGTTATGACCCGGACCGCATGGACGTAAAGCTGATATTCAATCCCTTGTATTGTACAGTCGTATATTCAAATGAGACAACCATCCGGGCTGTGGCCTTGGATAAGAATTTTGCACCGGTTAAAACCTTTGAGCACAACATGTCCAGGGCGACAGTCACCACTGCGACCCGTATCCGGGATATGCTGTTTCCCTTTATTGTTAAAATCGGCCCGACACAGCAAAGCGGATATGTGATCATCCGATTGCTGCCCGGCAGCATTGGGTCCCTGGTGGGCATGGGGCTTTGCACCCTGCTGTTTGTGGCAGGTACAAAAATAATGACAGGCGCATTCCCCAGAACCATGGGCATCATCACCGTGGCCCTGACCGGACTTTACGGCCTGGTTGCCATGATCACAGCCAGGGCCTGTGATTAAAAATATTTAATATATTACCCAAAACCCCCTGACAAAAAGGACTTTAATTGACCGCTTCGTTGACATTGCAAATTGACAATGAACGTAAAACGCCTGAGCCCAAATCCCATTAAGCAGGTAGCAGGTAGATACCAATAAAGGCACAAGGGCCCATCCCCATGTCTTCATTGCCCGGAGAACCGGGATTTTTTTATTTTAAGAGCCAATAATAATGAAATATTCTGGACTGATCTCTATCCTTGCCATGGTCCTTACCCTATTTTTCTGTGCAACCGCATTTGTTTCATATGCTCAAAACCCCTTCACCACAAAGCCTGAAGCAAGAAAACAGCAAATAAGCGCTCCAATAAAACCCAATGCATTTACAGACATCGTGCGCTGGCAGCAAAAGCTAAAAGAAAAGATGGCAGATCTGATCAGGGAGGCAGAATCAGAAAAAAAAACAGGCCCGGTTCTGTTGCTGGCCTTGTTTGCCTTTTTATACGGGGCTATTCATTCGGCAGGGCCGGGGCATGGAAAAGCCATATCCCTCTCCTATATCCTTTCCTGTAAACCAAGCTTGCTCCAGGGCATTGCATTCGGCAATATTGCGGCCCTGACCCATGGCCTTTCCGGCATTCTTTTTGTTCTGTCCGTAAAGTTCATTTTAGAGACCGGCATCAACCGGTCTCTTGAAACAATGACCTATATCACCCAGATCATCAGTTTTTTTCTGATCAGCCTGATTGGCCTGGCCATTGTTGTAAAAAGCCTTGTAACCATATTTAAAAAGCCAGATGAACATCAGAAGGAAGATGAGGTCCGGATCAAGGCAAGTCCCTTTCTTACAGCCTTTGCCGTGGGCTTAGTGCCCTGTCCCGGGGTGGTCATGGTCATGCTCTTTTCCATTTCAATGGGCTTCACCGGTCTGGGCATATTCCTGGGCAGCTTTATTGCCCTTGGGATGGCATTCACCATTACTCTTATCATACTATTGGGAATGTCCGGAAAGGCGGCCATTCTTAAAGCCTCAGGTCCCGGGCTTGGAAACCGTCTGGCTCCTGTAATTGAAACCCTTGCAGGTATAATGGTTGCCGCACTGGGTATTATGTGCCTGCTGGCAAATTTTTGAGAATTAGGACAGCATCAACCGGACATCCATATTATCCAGCAAGCTTCGCAACGTGGTTGACCGCTCTGACCTCACAGCGCTTTTACAATACCACGACAGGGCTTGGGACTGGCAAATACATCCAAAGATGTCTGCATCTTGCCCAACGTCAGTTAAGACATAGGTTAGTCAACCAGGAGAACATAATCCGTCTCCCCCATCTTTCAATCAATCCACATAATGGTTTTATTCGTCAGTAAACTTAATCGAATCCGGCAGTATACAGCCTGCAAAGATCGTGTCTCCACCAGCATGCTTCGCTTTATATACCTGTTCATCGGCACCGTGGATCAACGCTTCTAATACAACCATGTTCATTTCTTTTATCCCCTTTATGGTTGAAATACCAATGGATAACGATGTGTCTCCAACCTTACAATTATTATAGAAATTACGAATTCTACCGGCGATCCGTTTTGCCCTTTGTTCGCCGGTCAGAGGCAAGAGCACAGCAAATTCATCTCCGCCCAAGCGAACAGGTACATCCTGGTCGAAGCGAATATTCTTTCTGATGCAGTCGGCAAGACAAACCAGAAGTTCGTCTCCTGCCTTGTGGCCCAGGGT
Source organism: Desulfobacter sp. (assembly GCF_050177295.1). Lineage (NCBI taxonomy): Bacteria > Pseudomonadati > Thermodesulfobacteriota > Desulfobacteria > Desulfobacterales > Desulfobacteraceae > Desulfobacter > Desulfobacter sp. The sequence goes on along the minus strand of NZ_JBFXHE010000035.1, from coordinate 10,602 downwards.
ATCATTGATATATTTAAACCGGTCACAATCAATGCATATAAGGCTTACGGGGTCGTCCGAGGAGAGCAATGTACGTCTGTCGTTTCCGATCATAAGTTCCAGATAACGTCGATTGTACAGCCCTGTCAGCGGGTCCGTTGATGCTTTAATTTTCATTTCCCTGTATTTTTCCTGGGCCTTATCAATTGTTTCCACACTTTTTAGATGCTTGATTTCCAAGGTGCGGCTCATCCAATTCAGGTTCCTGAGCAGAATAATCAGGTCGTCCTCTTCCTCTTTCTGGTCGGGAAGATCGAAATATATCTTGTGGGAGCCGTCTTTAACACTGCTGCAAAATGCGTTAATCATTTTAAAATCCCGATTGATCAGATAATGGGCGATAAGTTTAGAAAAAGGAATGATGAGTATCCCAAAGAATACAGGGACAGCAATGTAAATATTTTTCCCGGGCAGAAGCATTTCATATTCAATCATGATGCTTGTCGCAACCATCGGCAACAGGGTAAAAAGAATTAAAACCAGGGCGACTCTGCCTGTCATGCCGACAGGACAGACCTTGTGACAGCGTTTTCCGGTTATGCTATTAACTTCATTAAACTCAGGTTTAGTCATAATTTATCCTGTTATCTTGGGACTATACGAATTTGCTTCTTTTGTCCTTGATAAATTCAACGAATTTTTCTGCAGTCAAGGGGCGTGAGAAATGGTATCCTTGATAGAGGTCGCAATGATATGAGTTGAGCAGGTCTATCTGTTCTTTTTCCTCCACACCTTCGGCAAGCACCTTCATATTCATGGTATGGCCCATGTGGATGATGGCGCGCACCATGTCCAGGTCCTGCCTGATCTCATTAATGTTTTTCACAAAACTCCTGTCGATTTTCAGTTCGTCAATGGGCAGACTCCTGAGCATACTGAGGGATGAGTAGCCCGTTCCGAAGTCATCCATGGAGATGGAGACGCCTGTCTCACGGATCTCCTGGAGCAGCGGTAGGATATAGTCCAGATCATCAATGAACATGGATTCCGTGATCTCAATGGTGGTCTGGGACCGGCTGATCTGGTGCTGATCCAGCCGCCGGAGCAATTCATCCTTGAAATTTTTTTCAAGGATCTGAGACACGGAGATGTTGATTGAAAGGTTAAGGGTTTCTGCCTCATGGCTGCACGCATCAAGGATCTTCCGGAACTGAGCGCATGAGGTGTCCAAGATGAAGGCCCCAAGAAAAGCCATGCCACCGGACTCCTCGGCCACGCCAATGAACAGATCCGGCGGTACAAAGCCCAGCTCAGGACTTTCCCAGCGCACCAATGCTTCCGCACCGTAGATGGTGCCGTCCCCGTAAACCTGGGGTTGGAACACCATGTAAAGTTCATTGCCCTCAACGGCGGAATGCAGGGAATGTTCGATCAATGTCTTTCGCTCCATGCTCTGCCGGAGTTCTCTGTCATAAAAGGCATAATTGTTACGCTTTTTCTTTGCGGTATACATGGCAAGATCCGCTGAGACCATGAGCTGCTCCAAGTCGCCCCCGTCTTCGGGATATTGGGATATGCCGATACTGCAGCCGATGCGCAGCTTGAACCCGGAAATGCAATAGGGTTTCGATATTTCGGAGACAATCATCCGACCCAGGTGGCTGCTGTTGACCCCGGCCTGTTCTCTTTTTATGAAGACCGAAAATTCGTCCCCGCCATTTCTAACGACTTCAGAACCCGCCGGCACCAGTTGCTTGAGCCGAAGGCTCACGTCAATGAGCAGTTTGTCTCCCAGGGTATGACCAAAGGAGTCATTGATGTTCTTGAAATTGTCCAGATCAATAAAAAAAAGAAAAAACGGGACGTTGTCCCGGGTAATCCACTGGTAGGAAATATCCTTTAGGGCTGCCCGATTGTAAAGATTTGTCAGGGAGTCATGAACCGCCTGAGAGGAAAGCAGGCGGTGTGCGTCATCTTCCTTTTGGTAAAGCATGTGGAAAAGAATGAAAAAACCGGTTAATACCACTATAAAGCCGATTAACTGGAAAAGGAACCCCTGCCCTAAGAAGCGCATTTTCACCGTCTCAAGGGGAACCAGGGTCTGGGCCCATATTTTATACCTTTTATTGTATTTCACAAAGCATAAGCTGGTCCCTTGGGTCAGTGGGGACATAGTTTCGTAGTAGAATGCACTTTCGGATTTACGCAGCCCTTCAAGGCTGAGCCCTGCCCCGATTTTGGCACTCAACACCCCGGTCTCAACCGGCAGCACGGGGGCCAGGGAAGAAAAAAGCTCAGAAACCCCCGTTCCCGGCACAGGATTAACGTAAATGCGCATCATATTGGTATCGTTTACCAATAGTGATACCTGATCCGGGAATATGGGATCGTTTTTCAAAAAAACAACCAACTGGTCTATGTCAATTCCAGTGCTCATGACACCCAGGACATTTCCTGCATCACCCCTCAATGCCTTTCTCAGTGGAAGAATCCACTCGTTTCTGACCTTGCAGAAATAAATTCTGCCGATGACCATTGCATCGCTTTGCAGGGTCCGGTTGAAACTCTCCCTTGCCTTGTCGTTTTTTTTTTTAGGCCTTTTATGTTCGACGGATCCTCCCTGTAACTTACGGCAATGTAATTGCCTTTCGGATCGGTGAGACCGAAACCCACAACCGAAGGAAACCGGGTCAACATTTTTGCCATGACGGCCTGGCTTTTTTTCTGGTTCAGATAAAGGCCGTTGTCCAGCAGTTGATGTCCCATCATATCAAGAAGTAGTTCGGTTTCATGTAGCCGGGAGCCGGTGGTGGCCGCAAAATGGCTGTTGTAATGCAGGCTTTCCTCCACAAGTTGGTTCCGGATATTCCCATAAGTTTTGACCTGGAACCATAGAAACACGCCGGTCATTACACTCAAAGTCAGAACATAGAGCAGTTTGATATGTTTCATCGTTTTATACAATGCAAACCCCTTTTTCAGGCCCAATCAAGGTTATTCCCCCGTCAGTTGGACGGGATAGCTTTCGCTATGATCATTGTGTACTCGTGGACGTAAACGTGTTCGTTAACGTAGTTGACATAATTTTCAACCCACCGTCTTTAGATAATGGTTGTTGAGTTTAAACATATCCATGGATTGTTCAAGCCAGATAGCCTGATCGTTGAGAAATTTGGAAATCTGGGCGGTTTGTTCGGCGCCTGAGGCCGTATTCTGGACCACGATTTCGACTTCCCCCAATTCTGAAAGGATATTTTCAATTTCGCTGATCTGGAAATGTGACGATGTTTTGATCTGTTCCATTTCCCGGTTGATCTTATTAATCACTTCCGTTATCCGCTCAAAGGATTCAACCGCCTTTTCAACACGCCTGTTCCCGTAGGAGACCTTTTCCAGGGTTTCTTCCACCAACCGGGTGCTTTCCTGGACCGATTCCGTACTCTGGGTGGCCAGATTCCGGATTTCCTGGGCAACAACGGCAAATCCTTTTCCATTTTCCCCGGCCCGGGCCGCTTCTATCGTCGCATTTAGAGCCAGGCGCCGGGTCTGGTCGGCGATATCCCGGATCACCTTTACAACGCTTGATATGGCCCGGCTGGACCGGTCAATATCCGACATGGCCTTTACCATGGTTTCCATCTCGGATTTTCCGGCCTCGGCAAGATCTGCCGAATTGTGGGCAAGGGTATCTGCATGGGCTGCGCTCCCGGCGTTCTTACGGGTTTTTTCTGAAACCGCGTCAACCTTCTCCCTGAGGGTCTGGATGGAGACGGCCTGTTCTCCGTTCCATCTTGCAAGATCCTGGTTGGCCTGATTGATCTGGTCCGTATCCAATTTCACTTTTTGGGCCGACGCCTTTATTTCACCAAGCAGTGTACCCAACCGGTCAACAATTTTTTCAAATGCCTCTCCCATGATATCTTGATCAGACGCTTTGTCTACCCTGACCCCCAAATCGCCTTCCGAAATCTTTGACGCCACGGCTGATTTTTCCGAAAAATGCTTCGCCATCCTGGAGAAGGAACGGCCGGTACGGCCCAGTTCATCGGAGCGGCCTTCGATTCCGGATAAAGTTTCCTGCTGTGCTTTGTCAATACTGACGTTTCCGGTGGAGAACCGGTCGGCCAGTTCGGCCAGGAATTCAATGGGCGGAACAATATTCCGAGCAATCCTGATGCTGGCCAGGATGCCCGCTGTCAGGCAGAGAATTAGCAGCCCCACCAAAAACAAAGCTGAATTCCGCTGGTAGGAATTCAGCCGCTTCATCTGCCCCTCACGAACCTGTTTTATAACCGTTTCCAGGTTCCTGCTTTCATCATCCATTTTTTTCATGGATTCGCGCATGGCAATATTGAGCTGATAATATTCCCTGAACGTATTGAGGTATGTGTGGGTTGCCTCGGTTATCCCGGCAAAAAGATTGGCTTCCCGGCCTGTACTGAAAGAAGATTTCATCATGGGAAGCGAAGCGCCCATACTGGCTTCCTTGTCAATGCCAAGCAGCTTTTCCATTTCCGTGATCAGGCCGGAGCCGCTTTCAGTATCCTGATAGAGGACAAAATCCTTGGCCATCTCCTGGAATGCCAGGGGTTTGTTGGCAAGGAGGCCGGCCATGGCCTCGCTTTTGGATATCTCCCCCATCTGTTCCTGGATCTCAAGCAGGAGTTTGAGATCCTCTGCAGTCTCCTCGGTTCCGCTATTCACCTTTTTTTTCAACCCGGACAGTTTTTTGTTCAAGTTTTTTGTCCGGCGATTGACTGCCTTGCCCAGAGACAGGGACTGCCCGAGAATCCGGACGGACTGTTCCCTTAACCCGTCCATCAACGCCACCCCTTTGAAGAATCGGTCCTGGAACTCTACAAATGCCCGGTCATACCCCCGGAAAGCTTTAAGAATTGGTTCAATGGATTCAAAATCATCCCGGGAAAGCCCGGAAGATTCCAGGTCGGCTGCCTTGGTTTCCATCTCCTGTTTCAGCCGGGCGTACAAGTTAAGCGGATCAATATGATTTTTTTTGTCCTGTTCTTCCCCGGAATCCTCTTTTTTCTGCCGGGTCAGAAACTCCCGGTCCAGCAGCCAGTTCCCTGCGGCCTGACGGGCCTGTACACCCGTGGTGACTATATGTTCTATGGCGTTTTTGATTTTTACCCTCTCCTTCATCATATAAAAGGTATAAAGGGCTGACCCGCCAAAAAGTAATGCACAGCCTAAGGTTACTGCAAAACCCAAAGATATTTTATGTATAATTTTGTATTCTTTTGTCATCGGATCATTTCCTCGTTTTATTATACAAAATTCTCACGACTTTGTTTGGAATTAATTTTAATATATTATTTGCTAATGAATTTTATATTTTTCTAATTTTGTCAATATTTGGTTATTTCATTTATGGTTAAATATTTTGATTGGTATGACTTAAAATATAGCTCCGCATAGAAAAAACAGCTCCAGCTTATAAAATGACCAGGTTAATAGCCCGGGTCTATTTCCGGCACACCTGATATTTTATATTTCAGGTCATATTTTCATTTTTTTCAATTCTTTTGCCGGAGACTGCCGGGAAAAAAATCCCGGCAGCAAGAGAGAAGAGAAAGATACCGCTGTCAGGCGGCTGCGATGTCCAGTGTTAAAAGATACACCAGATTTTTTTGTAGGGTTTTAAAAAGAATATTGTCGGTACCATAATGCTCGGTAACAATGGACATGGACTGCTCATACGCCAGCAGCGCTTTATCCCATTCTTCGGACATGGTGTATAAATTGCCCAGGTTGTTTAGAAGTTTTGCCATCAAACACTTTTTTTTCAGATTACGGGTTAAATCCAAGGCCTGATTCATATTTTTAAAAGCCGTATCAAATTTCCCGGCATTTCCGGCTGCCATGGCGGTACGGTTCAAAAAACCAATGTCCTTGAGCATGGATATTAGGCATTTTTTTTGTTTATGCGGCATTGATAACATCCTTTTTCCATTCATTCATTCATTCATTTATTTCTGACTCTTCAGATTCTCCGTCAATTCTGAGAGACTCACACACAAGGGTGGCACGCAGCTTCCCCAGACGCTGCTCAAGGGCATCAACAGCTCCGCAAAAATATTCATAGGATGAATCTCCGCACCAAACACGGCAAACTTTTTACCTGATAAATTCAAGTCCCCATTCACACTCTCATAAAAAGGTTCAAAGTCTTCCTGCAATTCGATCTCATCCTCGCCCCAGGTGGAACTGCCAAGCAGGTACAAATCAAACTTATCCTTAAGAAAGAATATCGACCCTGACATCAGACACATTGACCTTTGTGATAGTGTAATCAGCGTTAGACAGATCTGTTGAAATGACATCAGCAACAGATTCGGTGTTTCCGGTGGTTGATTCGTAAACAATTAGTGCAGCACTCATAAGTTAATCCAAATTTATAGTTAATATTATTAATTTTTAGTGATGACTAACAATAGAAGCCCATAAGGAGCATGTCAAGTGTTTTTTTAAGAACCTGTTTAATAATTATCCATTTGCCTCCAAATCGGTTGAGCACCAGAGAGTTAGCCACAACGGACAGAGATGAAAACCACATGGCAATGGCGGCGGCTTCCGAGCTTAATGATATTCTGAATGCCAGATACAGGATGCCTGCGGCCACGGGAATCATCAAAATATTGTAGAAAAAGGCCCAGAAAAAATTTCGTTTTGTGGTGGAAAGGATTTTACAATATTATCGAATTGCTCATTCCGATCCCATATATTTTTCTTCATGGATTGTCGTTTTTGTGCTTTACGGAGGCGATAATCATGTCTTTTGAGCAATTGACGGACAACATTCCGGCTCATCTTAATGCTATACTCATTTTTCAGGGCTTCGACAATCTCCCATGCATACAGGTTTGTCCATCGGATTTTTTCATCCAAATGAATAGATGGGGAGTAGGTCCCATTGTAGCTTTTTTGTCAGTCGATTATGGGGTTGTTTTTTCATAAATAAGAATTATAAAATACTATGGAAACAATTATTTAATTTTATAATTCTTATTTAAACGATTTTACCCATGGAATATTTATGATTGATCGGATTCATCTATCCATATTGAACGAAATTGACCGAAAGGGAACCTTGACAGCCGCAGCCCAAGCCCTTTGCCTGACCCAGCCGGCCCTGACCCACACCATGAAAAAACTTGAATCCAGTATAGGCACCCGGCTCTGGCAAAAAGACGGCCGAGGGTTGCGCCTGACCCGGTCAGGCCGATATTTACTGGAGGTTTCCCGTAAAATACTGCCCCAATTTGCCCAGGCCGAGAAGATGCTTGAGCAATATGCACAGGGCAAAAGGGGGATGCTCTGTATCGGAATGGAGTGCCACCCATGCTACCGCTGGTTTTCAACTATTGTTGCCGAATATCTTACCCAGTGGACGGATGTGGAACTTGATGTTAAACAGGAATTTCAATTTGACGGGATACAGGCGCTGCTGGATTTTGAAATTGACCTGCTCATCACCCCGGATCCTGTAAAAACAAAAAACCTGTCCTTTACGCCCCTCTTTGAGTATGAACATGTGTTAGCTGTCCCTCAAAGCCATTCCCTGGCCCAGCGCGATCACATTCTTGCCGAAGATTTGCTGGACCAGGTGCTGATCACCTACCCCGTCCCCTTGGAACGTCTGGATATTTTCACCCGGTGTCTTATTCCGGCCCAATGTCGTCCCCAACACCATAAAACCATTGAAACTACGGATATCATCCTCCAAATGGTGGCTTCGGGCCGGGGGATCACAGCACTGCCGCGCTGGCTTGTGGAAGACAGTCAAGAAAGATTTGGATTAAAAGCAGTTCCCATCGGTCCAGGCGGCATCTGGAAAGAGATCAGTGCGGGAATCCGGGACCAAGACAGCACAACCGATTATATCCAAGGATTTATCGCCCTTGCCGGATAGCAAAAACCCATGATATATTTTTATGATTACCTAAAAATATATCATTTTTCATCATGCGTTCACTTCCTTTATATTCTTGCCAACTATAACACCACTAATAATATCTGACCAATATTTCAAAAGGTTATGATCTATACCGTGGATTTAAACAGTTAGAGGACATTAAAATTATTTTCAATCATTGAAAAAAGGAAAATTGACAGCATGAAAACCCACAATCTGGGGTTCCCCCGCATCGGTGACAACCGGGAACTCAAACACGCATTGGAATCTTACTGGCGGGGCGAAACGTCCCAAAACGAACTGCTTGAAACCGGTGCCCACCTTCGGAAAAACAATTGGGAGTGCCAAAAAGAGCTTGATTATGTGCCCGTGGGCGATTTTTCATTTTATGACCATGTTTTGGACACCAGCTGGATGCTGGGCAATATCCCTGCCCGGGCACAGAAGACCGGCGGATCAACATTGGACCGGTATTTCCGCACAGCCAGGGGACAGTCCGCAGGCGATGGGGAAGACAACCAGATTTCAGCCGGAGAAATGACCAAGTGGTTTGACACCAACTATCACTACATTGTCCCGGAATTTGATCCATCCACCGAATTTTGCCTGGATGATGGATCTCTATTGGACCAGGTACAAGAGGCGCAAAAGGCAGGTGTAAACCCCAAACCGGTTGTGTTAGGCCCGGTGACCTATCTTTTTTTAGGCAAGGCAGAAAATTTTGATAAGAAAACCCTGCTGAAAAAATTGCTGCCGGAGTATGTTGGCCTGTTGAATCGGCTGGCCGCCCGGGATGTCGAGTGGGTTCAGATAGATGAACCGTTGCTGGTCACGGATTTGGATAATGATTGGAAACACATGCTGAAACAAACCTACCAGGCGTTGGCGAACGAATCTGTCAAGATCATGCTGGCCACCTATTTTGGTCCCCTTGACGATAACCTGGATCTGGCCCTGTCACTGCCGGTTCAGGCCCTTCATGTTGACGCGGTGCGGGGAAAAGACCAGGTACCGGATCTGGTTTCTCGCTTGCCCGAACATATGGTCTTGTCATTGGGGGTGGTTGACGGAAGAAATATCTGGAAAACGGATTTGAACGCCCTTTTGGATCAACTGACACCCATCCACGACCAGCTTGGCGACCGGCTGTGGCTGGCTCCTTCCTGTTCCATGCTTCATGTGCCTGTGGATCTGGAAATAGAGACCGGACTGGATACCGAACTTTTAAGCTGGATGGCCTTTGCCCGGCAGAAACTGGTTGAATTGGATCTTCTGGCCAAGGCATTAAACCAGGGTAGAACAATAGTGGCTGCGGCCCTGGAAGAGAACGCAAAGGCATTGGAAAACCGCAAAAAATCCCCACGGATTCACAATCCGGGGGTCCAAACCCGTCTGGCCCAGGTGGATGACAGTTGGGGAGAACGCAATCTGCCCTACCCGGAACGTGCCAAACGTCATAAAGAGAAACTCAATCTGCCCCTTTACCCCACCACCACCATTGGTTCCTTTCCCCAAACCAAAGAGATCCGTTCACTGCGCCTTAAATTCAAACGAGGACAGATCGGACTGAATGACTACACTACCGGCATTCGGGACCAGATGAAAAGCACCATTGAATTTCAGGAAGAGACCGGCCTGGATGTGCTGGTCCATGGCGAAGCCGAACGTAACGATATGGTGGAGTATTTTGGCGAGCGGTTGGACGGCTTTGCCTTCAGCCGCTATGGCTGGGTGCAGTCCTACGGCTCCCGTTGCGTTAAGCCGCCCATTCTTTTTGGTGACGTGTCCAGGCCCCAACCTATGACCGTGATGTGGATCGTCTATGCCCAGTCCTTGTCAGAAAAACCGGTCAAAGGGATGCTCACAGGCCCTGTAACCATTTTAAACTGGTCCTTTGTCCGGGACGACCAAAGCCGGGCCGACACCTGCCGCCAGATCGCTCTTGCGATCCGTGACGAGGTACTGGATCTTGAAAAGGCCGGTGTTTCCATTATCCAGATAGATGAAGCAGCCTTAAGGGAAGGACTGCCTCTGCGTAAAAATCAGTGGGAGGAATATCTGAACTGGGCAGTGGAGGCATTCCGGATTGCCGCCAATGGGGTCAAAGACGAGACCCAGCTTCATACCCATATGTGCTATTCGGAATTCAACGATATCATTGATGCCATCACACGCATGGATGCCGATGTCATCACCATTGAGGCATCACGTTCGAACATGGAGATATTGAACGCCTTTGACGAAACCGCCTATCCCAACGAAATCGGTCCGGGGGTGTATGATATCCACTCTCCCAACGTACCATCCGTAGATTTCATTGTGACCAACATGAAGGAAGCGGCCAAACGGATTCCCCGGGAACGGCTGTGGATCAACCCGGACTGCGGCCTAAAAACCCGGTCCTGGCCGGAGACAAAGGAATCTTTGAAAAATTTGGTGGAGGCGGCCAAAGTGCTGCGCGCCGCTGCAACGGCCTGACAAAAGCAGGCCTTCTTATCATCAAGAATGGCTATGTTCCCTTTAACTGTTGAAAGTCAATTAAAGTGGATGGTTAAAGGGTTCCTCTTTAGAGTATCAATGCCTATTAAAGCAGCTTTTGAAGCCTTCCTTACAGTTGTTCCGTCGTTGTCTGGCATTAGTCTCAACAAACAAAGGGGACATAGCCTCAAGAATTCCAAAATTCCGGGGAG
>NZ_JBFXHE010000034.1:0-20998 GCF_050177295.1 Desulfobacter sp. | reverse complement strand
GAATATTTTTCCGGCAACAATGTTAATTTGTGCCAATATAAAAATGAAGAATAGGATTAGGCGGATAATATGGGACCCATATCCAAAAAAGAATCTTTTGGAAGTATCATCATTGATGTTTTGAAACATACAAAATCAGATCCGGGCCTAATCAAACTGGTTGATTGTATGCAAAATTCTCGGAGTTAAATTACGGATACTCAGTGGTTTTCACAACGCCTTATATTCTTATTAATTTGGATGGCAAAACAAAATTTTTTGCAACACAGGAGGATTGGGAAACATTTTTTGACCGGAATTTGAAAGCATCAAGCGGGAAAGACAGAATAGAAGAATACAAAACCTTTATGAAATTCGGAAAAAATAAACACTACTGGAATGAGTACATAATGGACGGTTATGTGAATTATCAATCAGATATGATCCTGCTTACAGGTTTTCTGGATATCCCGTTGAGTATGCCCCCATTCAAGAGAAAGTCTGAGAGAGCGGGGAGAGTTGTGAATATCTCGTTAAGTATTTAATTTATTTCGATCCAATTTTCCAGCCGCAAACCATCAACTCTCATGAACTCACGTATGTTGTTAGAAACCAGGATTAAAGATTCACTTCGGGCATGGCCTGCAATATGCAGATCATTGACCCCGATAGGAGTACCTTTCTTTTCTAAATCCGCTCTGATATTTCCATAGTGGGCAGCGGCATGATCGTCATAGGGAAGAAGTTCCAGACGGGATACAAAATCTTCTACTTTTCGCAGATTGTGGGAGACCATAGCGCTTTTTTCAACACCATGTAATAATTCTGCCAACGTGATTGAACTAATACACATCTGGCCTGCATGGGCGTTGAAAATGTCCAATACTTCAATTGGTCGACGCTTAATCACATAAATGACAATATTGGTGTCCAACATATATTTCAGCATCAAAAAGATTCCCTTTCTGATTGTTCTTGTGAAGCACGTTCCGTCAAAAAATCATCAGAGACGCCATCTTCAGAAAGGAAAAAGCTATCCCATGTATTTTCTACAGGCGAAAGTACACGGTCTTTGCCGATAACACGCACAACAACTTTTTTCACATTTTCGGGGAATCTGCTGTCAACCGGCAATCTTACCGCTTGGGTTCTATTATTTACAAAGACTGTTCCTACATCCATAGCTCAATCTCCTAATAATCAGTTTGCTATATATGCTGAGTATATAGCAGAAATATGTATTTAGCAACGGTATATAATACCAATTTTTGTAAATATGGTTTCTCCTCAAGCAGTTAAAATCTTCTTCCCCGTTTTCGGCTTCCACGGGAGCATTGACAGGGTGTAGCGGTAGTGCAACGGGGTACCGGAGACGATGCTTGGGAAGGAAGCCGCCTTGCTGAGGCAGGGTACCGCAAAGGTACGGGATGCGGTTTTCCCGCATCCGGCTCTTCGGTTAGACTCGCTTCCGCGCGGACCTTCACAGTTACCCGTTACAGGATCCAGTTGCAATTCCCCTCAGCACTTACAATAGCCGATAGCTCCCCGGCGGTTGGCTCTATATTTCAGGTTCTGTCCATTCATTGTCATGTTCAAATCTGACAGCCACGGGATCGCCGGAAAAATCGCTATCCTCACCCTCTGTTATGAAGATACTACCAAATCCGTAACCAGCGTGTTCTGTAGCTTCTTTTTTTGCTTCAACCAAAGTTCTTGCGTTTGAAATAAAGGATACGCCAGTGTTATAAATGATTTTGTAAGCCATTTTTTATCTTCTTTATGTTTTTAGTGTGTTTTCTTATCAATCTGTTCAGTGCGTTATATGTCCTTAAGTTGATAAAGCTTACAGGAAGTGTCAATAAGTTTAAAGAGCTTCCTTTATTGACCAAGTATCAATCTGAATAATTTTTTTTTTATAAGATAGGGATTTCGGAATAAAGGATTAAGTTTTATGAATTTTTTGACAAAGATTTTATGATATATTATATCCATATGACTTTTTACAAACCATAATCAAATCAGGGAGGATGGATGCAATCAGGAAAAGTTAACCAGCGGATTTTATCATTCATGGAAAAACGGGACATGGATATCACGGCATTGTCCGAGGCTGCGGGGCTTGAGCCTAAATTTATCACCACCATGCTTGAGGAAGACGCCTATCCCCCCCTGGGCCCTTTAATGAAAATTGCCCGGGCCCTGGGTGTGCGCCTAGGCACCTTTCTGGATGACCAGGACAGCGGTTCTCCCTATATTGTCCGCAAGGCGGAACGGGCAGACAGTTTTTCCGTTCTTGACAGCACCAACAAAGCCCCGGCCTTAAATTTCTATGCCCTGGGCAAAGGCAAGTCAGACCGGCACATGGAGCCGTTCTTTGTTGAAATTATGCCTGAGTCCGCAAGGGAAAAAAAACTGTCTTCCCATGAAGGCGAAGAGTTTATTGTTGTTGTTTCAGGTCTTGTGGAAGTGATTTACGGCAATGAGGTCTATACACTGAAGCCCGGCGACTCCATATATTACAACTCTGTGGTTCCCCATTATGTCTCCTGTGCAGGCGAAGAAAAAGCCGAAATCCACGCCGTCATTTATATCCCGGAATAAATCCGGAATAACAGCCATGGCCGAGCCTTTAGGTCTTCCCGGGTTCGACCCCCAGCAACCCCAAGCCAAAGAGGAATAAAGCATCATATGGACGAAACTTTGCCATTACAATCCCTGACCCTGGGCCAGATCCTTGACAGAACTGTTGAAAAATATCCGGACAACCCGGCCATTGTGTATGTGGACAGGGATTTTCGCCTGAGTTACAGCCAGTTTGCCACCTATGTCGATGAAACAGCCAAGGGTTTGATGGCCCTGGGCGTTAAGAAAGGGGAAAAGGTAGGTATCTGGGCCACTAATATACCGTTCTGGGTTACCTTGCAGTTTGCCACGGCCAAAATCGGGGCTGTGCTGCTCACGGTGAACACCAGCTATAAAATAGCCGAACTGGAATACCTGCTCACCCAATCTGACTGTGAAAATCTCTTTCTCATCGACGGATACCAGGACACAGATTATATAGCCACCATATATGAACTGGTGCCGGAGCTGAAAACTTGTCAGCGCGGCCACTTGAAATCCCCAAAATTTCCCCATCTTAAACGGGTGGCCTTCCTTGGCCCTGAAAAACACAGGGGAATGTATACCATCCCCGAAATCCGGGCTCTGTCCGTCATGGTTTCCGAAGATGAGTACCAGGCCCGCCAGGACAGCCTGGATTGCCATGATGTGGTAAACATGCAGTATACATCGGGTACCACGGGTTTTCCCAAAGGCGTTATGCTCACCCATTACAATATCGGCAACAACGGCTACTGGATCGGTGCCAACCAGAACCTGGGCCCGGATGACCGGGTCTGCCTGCCCGTGCCCCTGTTCCACTGCTTTGGCTGTGTGCTCGGGGTGCTGGCCTTCATAAACCACGGCAGTTGTATGGTGATCCTGGAAAAATTTGATCCGCTTTTGATCATGGCCTCGGTGGAGCAGGAAAAATGCACCGGCCTTTACGGCGTACCCACCATGTTCATTGCCGTGCTGGATCACCCTCTTTTCAAAAAATTTGATTTTTCATCCCTTCGCACCGGCATCATGGCAGGATCCAACTGCCCCATCCATGTCATGGAGCAGGTCATTGACAAGATGAACATGACGGAAATCACCATCTGCTACGGTCTGACCGAGGCCTCTCCGGTCTTGACCCAAACCCGGATCCACGACGATATCCGGGTGCGGGTGGAGACCGTGGGCCGGGCCATGCCTCACCTTGAAGTCAAGGTCATTGATCTTGACACAGGAAAAGAACTGCCCCCGGGCAAACAGGGTGAAGTGTGCGTCAGGGGATACAGCATCATGAAAGGATACTACAACAATCCTGAAGCTACAGCCCAGGTCATTGACAAGGACGGCTGGCTGCATTCAGGCGATCTCGGGGTCATGGATGACGCACGCAACCTGTCCATCACAGGCCGGCACAAGGACATGATCATCCGGGGCGGGGAAAATATCTATCCCAGGGAAATCGAAGAATTTTTATACCGGATGGATGAGATCCGGGATGTCCAGGTGGCTGCGGTTCCCAGCGAGAAATACGGTGAAGAGGTCGGTGCTTTTGTGATTCTCAAAGAGGGATCAAATATTGAACCCAGCGATATCCAGGACTTCTGCCGGGGAAAAATCAGCCGGTACAAAATTCCCAGGTATATCCATTTTATTGATCAATATCCCATGACTGCTTCGGGCAAAATCCAGAAATACAAGCTGACGGAGATGTCGGAAACGATTTGGCCGGAAAGACGCTGAAATAGAATAAAAATGAAAAGCTATGCTGTTCTTGCTGTCATTGTCTGCGTACTTTTAACTCTGCCCACGCTCACCGGTCAGGCCCTGGGCCGGGAGTTGACCCTCATGACCCATGACAGCTTCAGCATGTCGGAATCCGTACTCAAGGATTTTAAAGCCGCCGTGGGTGCGGACATCACGATCTTACGTTCCGGAGATGCCGGCCAGGCTCTGAACAAAGCGATTCTGTCCAAAAACAATCCCATGGCTGACCTGTTTTTCGGGGTGGACAACACCTTTATAGGCAGGGCACTGGACAATGATATGTTCATGGCTTACACCCCAAAAGGGTTTGAAGATATTAACACCTCCCTTTTGCTGGATGGAGAAAACCGTCTGATTCCCGTGGATTTTGGTGATGTATGCCTCAACTATGACATCAAATGGTTCAAGGCAAAACATTTTGCCCCCCCGGCCGGACTTGAAGATCTGATACGCCCGGAATACAAGGACCTCACCGTTGTCCAGAACCCGGCCACATCATCCCCGGGCCTGGCCTTTCTTCTGGCCACCATCAGCCGTTTCGGGGAAAATAAATACATCCCTTTCTGGCAGAAACTTAAAGCCAACGGGGTCATGGTGGTAAACGGCTGGCAGGAAGCCTACTGGGGACAGTTCACCGCCGCCTCAAAAGGAGACCGCCCCATTGTGGTCTCTTACGCCTCAAGCCCTGCGGCAGAAGTGTTTTATGCTGAACAAAAACCGGACACCGCCCCCACCGGTGTTGTCATTGAAAACAGATCCGCCTTTCGCCAGATTGAATTTGCAGGCATTCTGAAAAACAGCGCCAACGCCGATCTTGCAAAAAAAGCCATGGACTTTCTTTTAAGTAAAAAATTCCAGGAAGACATCCCGTTGCAGATGTTTGTGTTTCCGGCCAGCACAAAGGCAACGCTGCCCGAGGTGTTTTTAAAGCATGTAAAAATTACAGATGCGCCAGCGTCTTTGCCCGCAGACGACATCAGCCAAAACCGGGATAAATGGATCCGGGAATGGACGGAAACACTATTGCGGTGAAAACAAGGATCTATACGCACCCCTATGTACTGGCGGGGCTGGTCCCCCTTGTATTTTTCCTTGTTTTCTATTTTTACCCCCTGGCCGGTATTTTTATTCGAAGCTTTGTGCCGGACTTTCCCTCACACCTTCATATTGATCTGTCCTTTTGGGATCAGGTTACAGGCTCCCAGCGCCTTGCCCATATCATTTGGTTCACCTTCTGGCAGGCTGCCGTATCCACGGGCCTGACCCTCGCGTTTGCCTTTCCCTGCGCCTTTGTCATGTCCCATTACCAATTTAAGGGGAAAAAATTTTTAACCCTGTGTGCCGCCATCCCCTTTGTTCTGCCCGCCGTGGTGGTGGCTGCGGCCCTTGACGCAAGTTTCGGAAAAAACGGTTGTCTGGGCATGTTAAATATCCGTCATCCCCTGGTACTGATTTTCATGGCCCATGTATTTTACAATTTTTCGGTCATGCTCAGAATTCTGACCAGCTTCTGGGCAGGGCTGCGGGCAAATATCCAGGAAGCGGCAGCCATGCTCGGGGCAGGACCGTTTCAAATATTTATCCATATTACCCTGCCCCTTCTCATGCCTGCGGTATGGGCGGCATCCTTTCTGGTGTTCATTTTCTGCTTTTCAAGCTTTGGCATCATTCTGATTCTCGGGGGGCCTGCCTATTCCACCATAGAAGCCGAAATCTACCGCCAGGCCGCCTATATGTTCAACCTGCCGGTGGCATCTTTTCTCTCCCTGCTTCAAATCGGGTTCACCCTGGTACTCATGGGTCTTTACACCGCCTTTTCCCGAAAGGCGGTCCGCTTTGCGCCAAAGGCCGGCCACGCCAATTTTAAACCACCGCAAAAATTCCGGGAAAAAGCCGCAGTCGCAGGGAGTGCCGGTTTTATTATCCTGCTATGCCTTTTTCCCCTGGCCGCGCTTGCAGGAAAGTCCCTGGTCCATGACGAACAATTGTCCCTGATCTATTACCAGGCCATTTTTGTCAATCCTGCCAACTCCATTTTCCATGTCCCGCCGTTTACGGCGATTAAGTTCTCCTTTATATTTGCGGGAACAGCCCTTATTATCGCCCTTGTGACAGGCCTGTGCGCAGCCCTTTGCCTGAACCACCTGGACCGGGTAAAAGCCAAAGGCCTTGCCGCCTTTTTTGACCCGTTGTTTATGCTGCCCCTGTCCACTTCGGCTGTAACCTTGGGGTTCGGCATCATCATCACCCTGGACCGGCCCCCGCTTAACCTGCGCAATTCAACGCTGCTTGTCCCTTTAGTCCATGCCCTGGTGGGATTTCCCTTTGTACTCCGGGCCGTGCTGCCTGCCCTGAAACGTATTCCCAATGAGATCAGGGAGGCTGCCGCCACTTTAGGCGCCAGTCCTGGAAAAATATTCAGATGCCTTGACCTGCCCCTGATATCCGGGGCGCTGACAGCAGGCGCCGTGTTTGCCTTTACCATCAGCATGGGAGAATTCGGGGCCACCATTTTCACGGCAAGCCCGCGTACCCCCACCATCCCCCTGGCCATTTACCGATTTTTAGGCCAGGCCATGGCCATCTCCACCCTTCTCATGGTTGTCACAGCAGCCGGGTTTATTCTCATTGAAAAAATCAGTTCAAACGGGGTACAGCAGTTTTAATGGAAAATGAGCTTATCATACACAACTTAAGCAAAGCCGGCGCCGCAGGTGTCTGTTTTTTGAATAACATCAACCTGGCCCTGCCCCGGGGCAGCCGGCTGTCTGTGCTCGGCCCGTCGGGCAGCGGAAAAACCACGCTATTAAGAATGATTGCAGGACTTGATACGCCAAACACAGGCGACATCCGGTTCAACGGCACCTCCATCCTGGATCTGCCACCGCACAAGCGCAATTTTGGCATGATGTTCCAGGACTATGCCCTGTTTCCCCATCTGGATGTATTTGCCAACATTGCATTCGGCCTGAAAATGAAGGGCATGCCCAGGCAGGAACAAACCGCAATTGTGGCTAAGATGCTGGCGCTGACCAATCTTCAGGGATTTGAAAATAGAAAGGTAGATGAACTGTCCGGGGGCGAACGCCAGCGGGTGGCCCTGGCAAGAACCCTTGCCCCGGGTCCCAGGCTGCTCATGCTGGACGAACCCTTAAGCGCACTGGACCGGCTCTTGAGAAAACACCTGCTGGACCAGCTCACACAGATTTTTTCCCGGCTTCACATCACCACCATCTTTGTCACCCATGACCACGAAGAAGCCTTTGCCGCAGGCTCTCAGATCATCCTGATGAACCAGGGCCGCATTGTCCAGAACGGCACCCCCAAAGATTTCACACGGCACCCGGCCAATGACTGGGTACGGCAGTTTATGGGCTGAGTCAGCCCCCTTTTCCCGGGCAGTGGAAATTGCTCAATATCCTGGCCCGGAATTACGACGGGAATGCCGGGAAAAAGGCAGGGCAATCGCATGAAAACTGATGTTATAATAAATTCAATTGGTTGTAAATAATACCAATTTTTCATGCGATCACCCTGAATCTCATGCTTTAAGGGCTTGATACCTAAAATTTTAGATGATATCTTTTATCTAATTAGTGTAACTTTGAAAGAATTCAACAATCCTTACTTTTTCACTGACTCGTTAACCAAATAAAATTTCTAATCGAATGTCCAAAAACGTTTATCCTAAAGCAATAAAACAGGTGATCAGGGGCCGCTTAATCCCTGAAAAAGAATTGAACTCCCTGAATAAATGGTACCCTGTTGAAGTGACCGAGGAAAAAGGTGTTTTATCGACCCTGTGGTATTTTTTTGGAGATTTTTTATTTAGCCAACCTTTTTTTTACCAGTCTATAACTCAAGTGCCGTTTGAAAACCGTCGAATTTGCAATCTTCCGTTTAACTCTGCCAAGCAATTAAGCAAATTTGATTATGTAGAACCTTCGGCATTTATTTTCCATTGCTCTCGCTGCGGTTCAACTCTCATAACACAGCTTCTTTCATTATTGTCTCAATGTATTGTTTTTTCCGAACCCCAGGTGATTGACATCTTGCTGCACTTAGCCTGCTTTGGGCAAGATAAAACAAAATATGGAGAGACTCTTAAAACAATTATGCACGCATTCGGCCAGAAAAGGTCCGGCAAGGAGTGCTACTTGTTTGTCAAATTGGACTGTTGGCATATATGTCATTTCCAGTTTATCCGTTCATTTTTTCCCAATACACCTTGTTTTTTTCTTTATAGAACCCCTTTTGAGGTTCTGCGCTCCCACCGCAGGGAGCGGGGTGCCCATATGGTTCCAGGAATCTTAGCACCTGAAATAGTGGGGCTTAATCCTGCGGATCAGTGGAATTTTACAGACTTAGACAGGTACGGAATCAATGTTTTAACCAGCTATTTTAAAGCCGCCCTTTCCCATAACGACCTAATATTAATGAACTACAACCAATTACCCAATGTAATTTGGGAGGAATTTGCAAATTTTCTTTCCATCTCATTCACAAAGGAAGAGATGGAAAGGATGAAATCAAGATCATCTCTGCATTCAAAACGGTCTTATGAACGGTTTGTTGAAAAAACAGATCAAGGCGGAGAACTTCCGGCTGATATGCAGGTATTAAACATGCTTTACAACAGCCTGGAACATAAGAGATTAAACAAAAATAAACGTAAATATTCAGGTTAGTCATTCATGAGCCGCAAGCCCATAACAAACAATGAAACTACCGTTCCGCCCGACCCTCCCTAAAAAAAAGGAAGGGAGAGGAAAACGAAATTCGACATATTTTTGGTCTCAAAAAGCAGAGGAGAGGACGCCGATAACTCTCTTTGAACCTCAATGAATCTGGGCATCTGAGAAAAAAAGTACGCTAATCCTTATCTACACCTTTCTCCAGCATTCTATGCCAATTCAGTATAACGTAATCTTTTCTCATTTCTCCTCTTCCTTTGCTTTATGGTCTAAATTATGAACAGATACAATGCCATGGCCTTTTAGTTTGCGGGCTTGGGCATAACCTTCAGATTTCGTAACTCCTGGAGCACAAGCTGTACCATGGGTTCCACTTGGGCTGCAATAAGATGGGTCAGCTGGGGGTTGAGGGTTTCAATGTTTTCAGGTTCAACCCCGAGGATTACCGTGTCAGGTACATTCCCCATGAGTCGGCAAAGGGTGAGAGCTTCCAGGAGATCCATCTGGTGCATGGAATTTTTTCCAAGGATTCTGTTGGGGATTTCATTCCCTTCTATGCGGTGGAGATCCCCGGGATTGCCTTTGTTCAAGATGGTATCCACCACGATAAGTTTCCGGGCATGTGAGATGACGCCTAGAAGATTTATCCCCAGAACGCCTCCGTCCACAATGGTGATGTGGTCGGGAAATACATATTTTTTTTCAAGCTCTTCCACCACTTTGATGCCAAAGCCGTCGTCGGAGTAGAGAATGTTTCCCACTCCCAAAATCATGATTTCCACTGTATTGAATTTCCTCCATGCTGCCGGCAGTTTTTTTGTTAAATCACCTGCACCTTATAGGTTTCATTGGTATGGGGATCAATCACATGCACGGCACAGGCAATGCAAGGGTCATAGGAGTGAACGGTCCTTAGAATTTCCAGGGGTTTTGCCGCATCTGCAATGGGGGTTCCAATGAGGGATCTCTCCACCGGACCTTTATTGCCCTTGGCATCGGCTGGCCCGAAATTCCATGTGGAGGGCACCACGTACTGGTAATTTTTGATCTTGCCCCCCTCAATTTCTATCCAGTGTCCAAGCGCTCCCCGGGGGACATCGTTGAGTCCAAACCCCCGGGCCTTGTCCGTCATTGCCCAGGGCTGATAGGTTTTCTTATCACCCTTGTCAATATTTGATTTTAATGTATCAATCCAGCCGCCCATGGCGTTACCGATCAATTGGGTTTCAATTCCCCTGGCAGCGGTCCTCCCCAGGGTGGAAAACAGGGCCCCGGCTCCAATGTCAAGCTTCTTCAAAACCCGGTCCACGGCCTTTTTCACGGCCGGATCTCCCTTGCCATAGGCCACCAATACCCTTGCCAGGGGACCCACCTCCGGAGCAAGTTCGTCATAGCGCGGGGCTTTAAGCCAGGAGTATTGGTTGTTTGTGTCATAGTTGGTTTCCCCCTGGATGGGTCTGGTGGCTCCGTTAAAGGGGTGTTTGGGAGTACCCTTTTCATACCAGGCCCGGGTTACATCTTCGGTGATCCTGTTTGGATCCATGGATTCCACCACAAGACCCTTGCGGATGAATCCTCCTGGCATGAGCTTGTTTTCCTCTTTGGCGTCATTGGCAAAATCACCATAGGCCAGGAAAGCCTCGTTATTGCCGCCAATAGCTCCCCAGTCCTTGTAAAAGGAGGCAACGGCCAGCAGATCCGGAATATAGATCTTGTCTATGAATTCGCAGGTCTCCTTCCAGATGGCTTCGAATTCGCCAATGCGGGCCACATCCAGATCAGCCACCGATGTGACCCCCCCCACCACCAGAAATTGGGGATGGGGATTTTTACCGCCAAAGATGGCGTGCATCCTTGCTGCCTTGGCCTGGAGGGACAGTGCTTCCAGATAGTGGGAGGCGGCCATGAGGTTGGCCTCAGGTGGCAGCACATAGGCGGAATGCCCCCAGTATCCATTATTAAAGAGACCCAGTTGTCCACTTGTCACAAAGGTCTTCAGTTTCTCCCGTACCTCTTTGAAATATTCGCTTTTCTGGGGATGGCCGCTGACATTTTCGGAAAGCTTGGCGGTTTTAACCGGATCGGCGTCCAAGGCACTGACAATATCCACCCAGTCAAGGGCGTGGAGATAATAAAAGTGAACCAGGTGATCGTGCTGGAACTGGGCCCCGTGCATGAGATTCCTGACCAGCCTGGCATTGTCGGGGATGATGATTTTACAGGCATCTTCAACGGCCTTGACCGATGACAGGGCATGGACGTAGGTACAGACCCCGCAGGAGCGCTGGACAAAATGGTGGGCATCCCTGGGATCCCTGCCCCTGAGCATCATTTCAATACCCCGGAACATCTGCCCGGAACACCAGGCATCCTTTACCTTTCCGTTTTCAACCTCCACCTCTATCCTTAGATGCCCTTCGATCCGGGTGATGGGATCGATTATAATTCTTTTCCCCATAATAATATCCTCTATGTGATGTAAGATTATGACTCTTCATAAAAAGGTGTCATGGAATCCCAGAATCCTGGCTCACTGCAGCCAATGCAGGGGTGGCCCGCCTGGATGGGGAAACTGGTACCGTCATTAAATTTTGCTGTGGGACAATTATTATAGGTTTCAGGACCTCGGCAGCCCATTTTGTATAGGCAATAGCCCATTTCAGCCTCTTTGGAGCCAAATTCTTCGACATATTTGTCATGCTCAAAATGCACCAGCCTGGGGCAATGATCATGGACCGTATCTGCGTAGGCAAACAGGGGGCGGCCCTGGCCGTCCAATGGGATTTCTTCTTTGTTCAGGTGTTTTACAATGGTTGAAAACAGGTTTAAGGGGTTGGGGGGACAGCCGGGGATATTAATGGTGGCGACCCCGATGGCATCTTGAACCCCCTTGTATCCGCCGGGGTTGGGGGCAGCCGCCGGGAGACCGCCGTAGGAGGCACAGGATCCAAGGCTGATGACAGCGGCAGCCCTTGGTACAATGGATTGGGCCATGTCAAGGAAGGTTCTGTTCGCCACCTTGCCATAGGCGCCATTGTATCTGGTAGCAATGGCGCCTTCAACAATGCAGACGAATTTTCCATCATATTTTTCAACGGCATCGTGCAGGGATTTTTCCGCTTGATGCCCTGCTGCGGCCATAATGGTTTCATGGTATTCCACGGAAATGGTTTCAAGGATGATGGCCCCCACATTGGGAGTCCTTAAAAAGGCTTCGGAACAGCCGGTGCATTCGGCAAAGTGGAGCCACACCACGGGGAGACGGAGGGTGGTGCCTGCATTTTCAATGGCTTTGACCACCTGTCCGGTACTGGATGCCGTCAATCCCATTGTGACGGTCAGAGCCGTGCAATACTTGAGAAACTCCCTCCGGGAAACTCCCTTTTTCTCCAGACGCTCATAAAACAACTGGGTTTCATGTTTTTTTCCCATAACACCTCCTTGATCCCGTTGACATTATAATTGGGGCCTTGATCATCGTTT
The DNA here is from genome assembly GCF_050177295.1 of Desulfobacter sp. Taxonomy (NCBI): domain Bacteria; kingdom Pseudomonadati; phylum Thermodesulfobacteriota; class Desulfobacteria; order Desulfobacterales; family Desulfobacteraceae; genus Desulfobacter; species Desulfobacter sp. Next base: position 8,477 of record NZ_JBFXHE010000034.1, on the reverse strand, counting down.
CAGCCAATCGGTTATGCTCGTGGTTTGGCTGGTCTCCCCCCGGGCAGATTTATACTACGGAGTAAAAAATCAAACATCTCCCTCGCCTTGGTTCCGAAAAAACTCTCGGCCGGAGTGGTCCCGTCTCTTGGCTTGCTGTTGGTGTAATTCAGCAGACCCCAGATTCTTTTTTCCCTTTTCCTGATTATGCAGGGATTTTTCGATCTTTCTGTCAAATATAGGAGGATGTCCGGGGCCATTCTGGGTCTGAAGATATTTCTCTTTCTTCTGGATACAATTTTGAATGTCTTCATTGGCCAGTTCCCAAATTTTTTCAATAAACCCCACCCCAAGGGCGGGGCGTTAAGTTCAATTTTTGTCTTTTTTTCAGTGCTGTTCGTTTAGGTCCTTGCATCAACTGATTTGATTCGTTCTTTGACATTATTGTCCTCATCGCTCTCGGGATTGTCCTGACTGTTAAAAAGTTCATTCAAAATTTTCGTCCGTAATTGCCGAATCCTTTTGATTAACACTTTTTCATTGTATTCTTCCCGGCAATATATCGCTATCAGAAAATATGTGATCAAGCCCCCGAGGATCTGAACCATAAGCCCGTATTCAGTTCTGGCAATCAGGTGATAGACTTTAAGATGCTCTTTCCACCATTTAAAGAAGCTTTCAATGCTCCACCTGAGTTTATAAATAGTTGCGATCTGTTCTGCCGTCAATTCATTCCGGTCAGTGGCAACATAGTATTTGCTGCCAGCTATTTTATAACCAACAACACGGACCGGTTTTTGAGTTTGATTTTGCCCCGGAGTTCCGAGGAGAACCAGGGCATCATAAAAAATATGGGTGTGTCCCACCTGTTACATTTTATCAAAAAAAATTGCACCAACTTCAACATGCAAATAGCTAACCGGACATCACTGTCTTTTTTTAAATGATATTAGATTAGATGCCTCTTTGCTCTTTTTCCAGCCAGATGCCAATATCCCGGGAAGGTGAGTGACAATACCCAAGGGTATCAGCCCTAATAAGTTCCAAACATCCATGGGCTTTAACTGCATTATAACTGGCATCGTACCAAAAGTTTTTCCTTTTACGATGATGATCCCGTCCTTATAAAAGATCTGTACCATCTCAAGCAATATGCCCCCGTCTTTTGTATAAGCAAACACTCTTTTATTCTCTATCAGCTGGGTGGCAAATAAGGATAGAGCCACCACCAGCACTCCAATAATAATATCATTCAATCTGCCGGCAATGGATATCTGCCCAAAAACGAGGAACCCGAAAATAATGAGCCATCCGCCCAGTAAACTATTTACAAAAAAAGGCCAGTTCGGAGAGACGGATTCCTTTTTGCAAACTAAAACATAAAGAGAAAAGGCACCAATAAGTACGCCTGTGATCCCATCTTCCCATTGGGCCGGAGAGCCTGAATAACCGAGTATCCACGGGGAGATACACAACCAGATTCCCAAAATAAGAGTAATTACGGCAAATAATTTTTTCATGTTGAATGCTCCATTCTTTTTAATAGCACCCCATTCAGCCGGGGCTAAACCCAATTTTACAAGTAACTAAAATTACAATAAAAAATTTTAGTTACTTAGAAGATGAAATGCAGGCTTAAAATATTTGCTTTGAGCCTGCATTTCATTCAAAATATCGTATATCTCTACTTGTTGAGGACATCTTCAAAATCAATACCCAAATCCTCAAATACTGGCTGAACCGCAGCTCGCCCCCCTCCAAAAACGCCGGGACCGGGAGGAAGACTGCATCCACAAAGATACAAGTTGTCAATACCCGGCAACCGGTAACCAGATACCAACGGGAATGGCCGATTACCAAAATTTTGGGATATTTGACTGCCCATATGGTTAATTTGACCTTCCATAAAAGACGGGAAATTACGTTCATAGTCAAGGGGACTGTGAGCCCAACGGCCTATGACCTTGCCTGGGGTAATGTTTTTGGTCCGCTTGCAGTAGTTTTCAAATATTTTATCGGCAATTTCTTCCTTAATTTCGTCCCATCTTTTGGGACCTCCCTTGATATAATAAGGGGCATACTGGTAAAGGTACAGCGTTGATTTCCCGGCAGGTGCGCGGGTGGTGTCGTATTGTGTATATGAAAAACATATCGGCGTTTCATAATTAAGATCCCCATAGGCGAAGGTATCCCACAACTGCTGCATTCCCTGCAGAGTATCAGAACAGAATTCAACCATGAGACTTTTGTCAACAATAGATCCTGCATTATACTGGGGCGGTTCATCCAGCGCATAATTCTGATTGAAACTCATGAACTGCTGTTTGCGAATAACATGCAGATTATGGCTATATTCTTCGGGCATGGTGGTTCCGATTACCTCGGGTGTCAGCTGCCTGATATTAAAGCTGGACACAACGCCTTTTGACGCAAGAATCTCTTCACCATTTTCAAGGATAACTCCCATGCACTTTCCGCCAGAGATTTTGAATTGTCTGATTTTGCTGTTAACGCGGACTTCCCCCCCCCGGGCTTCAATGCTTCTAACGATAGAATCACTGAGGACGCCAGATCCTCCTTTGGGTATTGATACGCCATATTTATGGAGCATCGGAATCATCAGCAACAGATTTATGCCGCTGCCATCAACACGGGGATCCATCATATTCTCTGAAGCCCAGCGATCCAGAGAGTTTAGCACATGGGGGTCCTCAAACCATTCCATGGCAAGGTCATGGGCACTGACGTACATGGTGCGGGCCATTTCCCGGCCTTCAGGAGAGCTGCTCAAAAGGGAAATCAAGGTGCCAAAAGGCGGGGCAGGCGCATACATCCCGGAGATCAGCATATCAAACTGTTGTGCCCCCCATTCATAGAATCTGCGATATGTGGCTGCGTCTTTTTGAGAAAATTGTGCAATAGAATCACACGTTTTATCCAGATCCTTATAAAATGTAAAAAACCGGTCGTCTGGAAACACAACAGAAAGGATGTTGTCAGGATGGATATATTCCAATCCGTATTTGGATATTAACTGGAGTTCATCGTTCTGGATTAAAGGGTTCGGCTGTATGAATACATGACATGTAGATCCAATATCCGCTTTGAATCCCGGTGCTGCCACTTCTCGTGTGACAACGCCTCCGCCATAGAATTCTTTGCTTTCCAACACAAGGACATCAACGCCCGCCTTGGCAAGATAACCGGCAACCGTAAGACCGTTCAGTCCTGCGCCAGCAATAATTACCTCTGGCTTGTTTATCATTTTAAGGTCTCCTTTTTCAAATAAAACATAAAGCAATGCTATCTGCGGGACAGTCCGCCATCAATGTAATACGTTTGCCCGGTGATGAAACCGGCAGCATTGCTGGTAAGAAAATTTAACATGCCGATATAATCTTCACTCTTGGCCTCTCTTTTAATTGCCGACAACTGCGGAAGCATTTCAAACGCACCGGCTGGCGTTTCTCCGGTCAGTGTTCCAGGTGTTGCGGTGAGGCTTGGTCCCAGGCAATTACAGGTGATACCGAATTCCCCATATTCATTGGCAATTCCTCTACTGAGCCCGATAATTCCCATTTTACTGGCTGCGTAGTGACAAAGGCCCGCAGTAAAAGTGGTTTCTACCGAGTTGGACACGATATTTACAATACGCCCCCAGCCATTCTGCTTCATGTTGCCGATGAACGCTTTGGTCATATAAAAAACAGAATCCATATTGGTATTTCGAACCTTGCTAAAGGTTTCATAATCCATGTCGTCAAACATACACATGGGAAAAATTCCGGCATTGTTGATCAGAATATCTACACGAGGAAACTCGGCCAGGGTTTCCTTGGTTAAGCGCCGGACGTCTGCACCATTGGCACAATCCCCCTGCAGGCACAGGATTTTACATCCAACGGCTTCCACTGCCGCTTTAGTTTCATCCAGCGGTGACTTCCTTGTGATCGCAACAATTGCGGCCCCTTCCCTGGCCAGTCCTATAGCAAAATCCTTCCCGAGCCCGAGCGCAGCTCCGGTTATAAGGGCCACTTTGTTTTCATGGGTTCCCATATCTATCTCCATTTCGATGTTTTTTTATTCAAAAACTGTCTTTTGCAAGGAAAGAGCCCGCTGAACAGAGCCCTCCTCTTGTATGTGGTTAAATCAGTTGCCCGAAATAGGCACCATCATGCACCGCATCCATGATATTTCTTGCTTTGACTGCATCACCGATCACATAAAGCTCTTCAACCTTGCCTTTCAAAGCCTCATAAAGCGCCATGTCAGGCGTATAGCCCAGTGCCAGGATAACCGTATCTGCTTCAAATTCATGCCTTTTCCACTTATTGTCCACGATCTTGACCGATTTGTCCCCAATCTCTTCAATCTTCATCTCTGCGCCAACCTTGAGGCCAAGCCGGGGAAATACAGTCCTAAACCAATAGGCCAGGTCAATATGCGGCAAACCGTGTCCGAACTTTTCAAAAGGGATCATATCTATAATACTGACATCGGTTGCCAGGCCTTTCTTGACAGTGAATTCGGCAACCTCAATACCAACGGCACCGGCACCTGCGATTACTACCTTTTTCCCGAGAGACGCCTTCCCGGTCAAGACGTCTGCGGCAAATACAACATGGGATTTGTCAATTCCTGGAATTGGCGGTTTTACCGGGACGGCACCGTTGGACAGGATCACGACATCAGGATTAACGTCCTGAACCGTCTGAACGGTTGCTTCGGTATTCCGGTGAATCACGACATCGAATTTTGAGCACTCCATGGACAGCCAATCAATAAAATCATGTAAAGCCTTTTTATCCATGGTAAGGCCCGCCAGTTTCATCGCGCCTCCCAATTGAGCCTCTTTCTCCATGAGCGTGACCTTATGTCCGCGTTGCCCTGCCACCCGGGCCGCCTCCAGTCCGCCGGGGCCGCCTCCGATAACCAGGACATTCTTCGGTACTGCGACCCGCTGCCGAACCATATTGGTTTTCTCGCTTCTGCCCAGTCCGTAATTGATTGCGCAATTAAGTCCCCACGTTTTAAAGACTCCGCTCTCAAGGCACTCATTGCACGTCAGGCATTTACGGACATCCTCGGGTCTGCCGCCTAAAACTTTCCCGGCCAGGTCGGGATCTGCTAGCAAGGCCCGGCCTGCCCTTACGCCATCAACCAGACCTGTTTCAACGGCTTCATCCCAGACATCAAAGTCAATGCTGCTGCAGCAACGCGCTGAAACGGGAATGTTAAGTGCCTTTACGTACCTGGCGGATCGATCAAACTGTCCTCTTTTCTGTTTCCGGACAACACCTTCGATCTCATCAAAATGAAATGTTTCATATGTTCCAGGAATCACAAGGTCCCAGTATGAGATGCCTTCCTGCTCCATTGCCAGGGCAAAGGCGATGCTGTCCTCGCTTGTGATTCCGCCAACGATGGCATCCGTATCAGGGTTGGTATAACCCACAACAAAATCGGGCCCGCATTTTTTCCGGATACCTCGCAGTATTTCCTTTGCAAGCTGCATCCTTTTTTCAAGGGAACCACCATATCGGTCCGTTCTTATGTTGTTATGGGGAGAAAAGAACTGTTCAAGCAGATAAGCTGCGCCTCCGTGCAGCTCCACGCCGTCATATCCGACACCCTGTGCCCGGACGGCACCCGTGATAAAAAGATCTTTCATCTCTTCAACTTCTGAAGAGGAAAGGATTTTAGGTTCAATAAAACTGCCCATTCCAAAATCATAAGCAGGTACTCCCGATGGCGATATGGGATCTACCCCGAACATCCCGGCACAATGGAGCTGGCAAATTATCGGCACATTGTAACGATGGACGGTTTCGACAAGTCTATGCAGGCCGGGACAGAATCTGTCGTTATCAATTCGTATCTCTGGCTCTTTCCAGACATGACGACCGTCCACCGCAGTTCCCTCCTGGATAATCAGGCCGGCGCCACCTCTTGCGCGGGCAGCATAATGGTCAATTTGTCTATCGGAGATTTCACCGTCTGCCGTGGCCATGCGGGACCAGACTGACGAAAACCAGATTCGGTTTTTTATTTCTAATGATCCTATCTTCATGGGTGTGGCTAAATTTTTATAATTTTGACTCATTTTTTTCTCCTTGTTGATGTCAGCTCAATGTTTTTAAGGAACAGATCTTGGGGCATACAACCAAAATTTTCATCTGCATTTTTTTTAAAAGCCTTTCAAAACAGTTGATATGTCTGCCCTTCTTGATTCGTTCCGATGCAGGACACTATTTAATCAGAGCAAACTTGATGCCAAAAAAAAATGATGTAATATCAGCCGGTTGTTTTCTGTTGAATTTCGGTGTTGCGCTATGGGACCAAAGTATGTTTCTATAGGACAATTCGGGGCGGTAATCTGTGCTATAGGACAAAAAAAATGGATTTTGATCACAATGAATTTTTCCGGCAGGCGACTTTTCGGATATGCGGAACCCTTGATGTTCATTCGGCACTGAAGCGGTGTCTTTCTTACATTAAAGATTTTATCCCGACTGATTCCATTCAGTTTCTGTATTTTGATCCCGACCGGAATGTCCTGAAAACCGTTGGTATTGCCACATTTACTGTTGATAAGGGGCTAAATGGGGAAATTCCCTGGTTTGGAGGCGAATTTCGTGAGCGGATGATGAAGTGGGACAGGTTAAAAAAAATTTACATTTTCAACCACCCGGATTCAGATCCAGGGTTTAATGAGATGCACCGAAATTCATTGAGAAATCTCAACTTTTCTCTCGTGGTTATGCGACTTGAACTTGAAAACAATCGGTTAGGCGTGGCCTTATTGGAAAGCAAAGGAATTAACAGATACACCGAAGAACATGCCAAAATTCTGCTTATGCTGCATGAACCCTTTGCAATTGCCATGGCCAATGCCCTAAAACATCAGGAAATACTGGCGCTCAAAGATACACTGGCAGATGACAATCAGTATCTGCGGCAACAATTGCATGACAACGTGACAAAAGAAATTATCTGTGCTGATTTCGGTTTGAAAGATACAATGGCCCTGGTGAAACAAGTTGCCCCACTTGAAAGCCCTGTACTGCTTCTTGGAGAAACAGGCGTTGGCAAAGACTTAATCGCAAGAGCCATCCATTATGCATCTGCTCGAAGCAAAGGCCCCTTAGTTGAAGTCAACTGCGGCGCAATTCCTGAAACGCTTCTGGATTCCGAGTTGTTTGGTCACGAAAAAGGCGCTTTTACAGGAGCTCTGATGCAAAAAAAAGGACGTTTCGAGCGTGCAGATAACGGGACTATTTTTTTGGATGAAATTGGAGAGTTGCCGCTTCAGGCTCAGGTCAGACTTTTGCGCGTGGTTCAAAACAGAGTAATTGAACGTGTGGGAGGTGTTCATTACATCCCGATCAATATCAGAATTATTTCCGCCACCAACAAAAACCTTGAGGAAATGATCAGAAAAGGGGAATTCCGAAAAGATTTGTGGTACAGGCTGAATGTGTTTCCCATAAATATTCCGCCCTTAAGACAACGCAAAGATGATATCCCGACTCTTTTAAATTATTTTATCGGGCAGAAAGCTTTCAAACTGAAGGTTAAGGTTCCGCCTGTGATTTCATCTAAAACGATAGCGTGCCTTACTGAGTATCATTGGCCGGGCAATGTCCGCGAACTTGAAAACTTAGTGGAACGTGCATTGATTCTCCACCAAGGCAAAGATTTCGATTTTAACCAATTTTTGTACAGTCAAGTATCAGAAACAATTGAAAATTATGCTTGCGTTAACAAGATCACAAGCCTGGATGAAATGAATATTCGGTACATCAGGCAGGCCTTATCGATTTCCGGAGGTAGGGTTCATGGGCCCGGGGGGGCTGCCGATGTGCTTGGTATTAATCCCAGTACCCTTAGAAAAAGAATGAAAAAGTTCGGGATAATTTCCATAAAAAAACAAAACAGCAAATAGTCCTGCTTTAAAACAAAAAATGCGGCCTTCCAGATAGAGCTTCATGTCATGTCGGATCATTTCCCGATTCCACCCCAAAGAAGAGCGATGAGTCGCTCAACGTATCCCAAACAAGATCAGTTATCCCGACTGCCATTCCAGGAGTTTTCGGTATCCATTTTTTTTGAAACCGGCCATGAGAGTCAGGACCGAAATGACAAAGACATCAAAAAATACAAAAGAGCCACACCCAAATAATTTAAAACTGAACCTGAAGCAGCTATAAAATGCAGGAGTAAACGCTGGGGTTTATTTCATCAAGGCGGCCTCAAGGCCAAGCCCGTAGGCTACACTGGTGAAAGCGTCGGATGTCTTGATCTTATCTACACCCACCCGGGACTCAAATATGGCTGATCAGCTGAATATAGGAAGAACCGCCAGTCAGAAACACGGCATTGACCTGTTCAAATCCAATTCCGGCATTGGCAAGGGTATCAGTCACGCAGGCGTCTATCTGTGCAACCAGATCCTGGATCATATCTTCAAATGCGATTCTTGTGACAAGTTCTTCAAT
>NZ_JBFXHE010000033.1:0-21329 GCF_050177295.1 Desulfobacter sp. | reverse complement strand
AATTATGTTTTAGAAAACCCTCCGTTTAAGTGACTGCTGAAATACTAAATGGAGGAGTATATGTCTGAACTTGAGACGCGTGTGGAATGTAAGAGCCTTCTTAAAAAAGTGATGAAGGCTGAAGAGACAATCCAGTTTTTTAAACCTGGAATGAACCTTGGCTGGTCAGGTTTCACACCTGCCGGTTACCCGAAAGCCGTGCCCATAGCGCTGGCTGACTATGTTGAAGCCAACAGCCTCCAGGGCAAATGGCGGTTCAACCTCTTCATCGGGGCATCTGTCGGTGCGGAAACAGAAGACAGATGGGCTACCCTTGATATGATCGACAGAAGATGGCCGTACCAGACAGGCAAAAACATCGCTAGAGGCATCAACACCGGCCGCATCAGAATGGGTGACAAACACCTTTCCCTCTTCGCCCAGGACCTTGGTTACGGTTTCTATACAAAAGATACGGACTCCGGCAGGCTTGACCTTGCCATCCTTGAAGTCTCCTGTATTAAAGAAGACGGAAGCATTGTCCCCACGGCCTCTTGTGGTGTAATCCCTGAAATCCTAATGGTTTGTGATAAAATTATCCTTGAGGTTAATACAGGGCAGCCTTCATTCGAAGGCATGCATGACCTTTTCATGCCGGGAACCCCGCCCAACAGACAGGTTTTCAACATTACAAAAGCAGACAGCCGCATAGGTTCAACGTCCATCGCGTGTGACCCTGAAAAGGTTATTGCCGTTGTAGAGTCAAAATATCCCGACAAAGGCCGCGCTTTTACGGAAATTGATGCGACATCCGAAGCCATTGCAGGCCACATCATTGATTTCTTTGGTGCTGAAGTGAAAGCCGGACGTCTTCCTGAAAATTTACTTCCACTCCAGTCCGGTGTGGGCTCCATCGCCAATGCTGTTGTGGGCGGTCTTGCCAAAGGACCTTTCGAACACCTTACCGTTTACACGGAAGTGCTTCAGGATACCATGCTTGACCTGTTTGACTCCGGCAAACTTGATGCCGCGTCTTCATGCTCACTTTCCCTTTCCGAGAAAGAGGGTTTCCCGCGTTTCCTTGCAAACAAGGATTTTTACGCAGACAAGATCGTTCTTCGTCCGCTTTCCGTTTCCAATGCGCCGGAGGCGGTCCGCCGTCTCGGAGTTATCTCTATGAACACACCTGTTGAGTTTGACATTTACGCCCATGCCAACTCAACACTTGTCGGTGGTACAAGAATGATTAACGGTATTGGCGGTTCCGGTGACTTCCTCAGAAACGGTTTCTTGAAAATGATGCACTGTCCGTCTGTCCGGCCGACAAAAACAGATCCGACAGGCATCACATGTGTTGTTCCCAAAGCGCCCCATATTGACCACACAGAGCACGACCTTGACGTTGTCGTTACAGATCAGGGACTTGCAGACCTTCGCGGTCTCGCGCCGAAAGAGAGAGCCCAGACCATCATCGACAAATGTGTACACCCCGAATATAAAGATATCATGCAGGAATACCTTGACATCGCGTCTAAGGCCACGCTTGCAAAAGGTATCGGTCATGAGCCCCAGCTCTTTGACAGATGCTTTAAAATGCAGATGAATCTTGCGAAAAACGGCACAATGAAAATTGACAACTGGGACGTACCGGAAATCGTTTAGTTAGCCGGAACACGGTTAAATCGGCACCATCGAAGGCTGACGCTTTCCCAGGTGCCTGCTGCAGAATATACATTCAGGGGAGCCTTAACAGGTTCCCCTTTTTTTTTCGAGTTCAGAATGTTAAAGATCCAACAAAGCCACATTGGACCGGAGTAAACGCTTATGAAAACATACCTGTCACTTATCATTACCGCATTGATTCTGTTGCCCTGTATCGCAATCAGCCAGGAGAAGCAGGCAGCATCTTCGGTGCCCGGAGCTGCTGCCCAGACCGAAGCAAAGAGTGATGACCCGTCAGCATCGGAAGCTGAAGCCCAGCAGAATACCCTTGAAATTCTCAAGTCCATTGTCAGAAGCAAAACAACGCTAAAACAGCGTATGGATGAAAAGAAACAGGCCATGGGAAAGGCCAGTTCCGAAACCGAAAAACAATATTTCACCCAAGAGCTTGCCGAACTGGACAAGCAGATGGCGGATGCGGTGACCGATTTTGAAATGACTGCCACAGGTGTTGAAATTGGTCAGTTTGTGAACAAGAAAAAAGAGCGGTTTGACTGGAAGGACGAACTGCTCTCCCTGGCCGAACCCGGAATTATGGAGCTTAAGCGGCTCACGGTCAAAGCCAGGCATAAATCAAAACTCAATGATGAACTGGCCAGTTACCATGAGTTGCTTCCCGTGGCAATCAAAGCCAGAACCCGTATTGAGTCTTTAATCAGCCAGGCCAAAGACCGTGCACTGGTATCTGCCCTTAAAAATATTCTGCCCGAGTACAAAAGCCTTGAAAGCCAGATAAAAAACAAGGAGGACCTGGTCCAGCTTAAACTCGACGAAATTGAGCGGCAGGAGAAATCGGTCCTTGACAGCACCCAGGACTCTGTTAAAAGATTTTTCAGAACCCGGGGATTGTACCTGTTTCTGGCCATTTTGACCTGCATCTGTGTGGTGCTGTTCATCAAATGCCTCTACCAGACCCTGATCCGCCTTGTGCCCGGATACAAACTGGTGTACCGACCCTTTCATATACGGGCACTTGAACTGGTGTACCGGGGTATGACGGTTATACTGACGGTGCTGGCGGTCATTGCGGTTTTTTATTTTGTGGAGGACTGGGTCCTGCTCTCCCTGACCATTATCTTTATTATGGGGGTGGTGTGGACGGCCAAGTACACCTTACCCATGTACATGGACAAAAGCAAACTGATGCTCAACATCGGTGCGGTCAGGGAGGGAGAACGCATGATGTACCAGGGTGTTCCCTGGCGGGTTAAACATATCAATTTTTATACCTTGCTGGAAAATCCTGATTTGGGCATTACGCTGAGGATACCCATCACGGAACTCATTGGCAAAACATCCAGGGAATTTGACCCCCATGAACCCTGGTTCCCCTGCCGGAAAAATGACTGGGTGATCCTTTCCGACGGGACCCGGGGCGGCGTGACCCGTTTGAGCCATGAAACCGTGGAACTGGTGTTGAGGGGCGGCGCGAAAAAGACCTATCAGACGGCTGATTTCCTGGCCATGTCGCCCCTGAACCTCTCTGTAAATTTCAGGCTTAAAGTGCCTTTCGGCATTGGTTACCGCCACCAGCAAGACGCCACGGCAAAGATTCCCGAACTCCTATCAGACTTTATCCAAAAGAAGATTGAAGAAGAAGGATATGCCCAGGACCTGCTGAACCTGAGGGTGGAATTTGCCGAAGCCGGGGCCTCTTCCCTGGATCTTGTGGTTATTACTGATTTCAAAGGCAGCCAGGCACCCGTGTACAACCGCCTGAAACGAAGCATACAAAGATGGTGTGTTGATGCAGCCTCCCAGTACAACTGGGATATTCCCTTTCCCCAGGTTACGGTTCACCAGGAGGCTTGATCCATTGCTTTTATACAATTTAATTGGCGTTTGACATATCCATTTTTCCTCCGCCCATGACCTTGTAAAGGTTAATCAGGTTGCTCAGGTAAGCCTGTTTCAGGGCAATGGCTCCCTGTTCCGCGCTGAAAAGCGAACGCTGGGAATCCAGAACCGTGAGGAAATTATCTATGCCGTTGTCATACCTTGCCTTGGACAGATGATACGCGTCCCGGGTGGCAGATACCAATGCATTCTGGGCATCCAGCTCATCCTTGTAGTGTTTGCGTGCCGCCAGCTGGTCTGCCACTTCCCTGAACGCGGTCTGAATGGCGCCTTCATACTGGGCTGCCGCAATTTTTTCTCCAACGGTTGCGGCATCCAGACTGGCCTTGAGTCCTTCCCGATTGAAGATGGGAATGGTGACACTGGGAGAAAAGCCCCAGGAAAGGCTTCTGGACGGATCAAACAAATAGGAAAGGCCCTGGCTGGCAAACCCGAGGGAACCGGTCAGGCTGATGGTGGGGTACATGGCTGCCCGGGCCGCACCAATGTCTGCGTTGGCCGCCTTCAACTGATGCTCGGCTGCCTGGATATCCGGCCTGGCCAGAAGAATCCCGGAAGGGAGCCCCGCCGGCAGTTGGGTCAGAAATCCGATGTCATCAATACATTCAGGGGTTTCAGGCGCCTTGATAAGATCATACACCCCGGGACCCGCAAGGTACACCAGGGCGTTTTCCGCCTGGGCAGCCAGCCGTTTGTACTGGTAAATGGAGGCTCTGGCGCTCTCTGTGGATGTGGCGGCCTGGGCCAGGGCAAGCTGGTCTGTGGACCCCGCATCATACTGGTTTTTGATCACATCATAGGTGGATTTCTGGGCCTTGTATGTCTCCTGGGCAAGCTGCTGCAGCTTTCTTTGGGCCAGAAGGTTGACAAAGGCGTCTGCGGTCTGGGCCACCAGGGCAATGCGGGTGCTTGATGCAGCTTCCCGGGTGGCAAGATATGTCTCAAGAGCGCTTTGGCTCAGGCTTTTGACCCGGCCGAAAAAATCAAGTTCATAGGCCGTGATGCCCAGTCCCGCACTCATGGATGTATCCGCAGTATATTGTTTCCCAAAACTACTGCTGTCTTCGGGGATACCCTGGCGGCTTAAGCCCGTGCTGCCTGAAATTACAGGCAGCTCATCGGACTTTTTGATCCGGTAGGCAGCCTTTGCCTGTTCAATATTGAGCAAAGCCACCTTCAGATCCCGGTTGTTTTCCAGGGCCATGGCAATGATCTGCTGCAGGGTCCGGGATGTAAAATAATCCTGGAAGGCAATGTCGGCTGCGGCCTGACCAGGCCCTGGATCTGCTTTGGGATCCTCGTCAGGCCATGTGTCAGCCACCGGCATTTCCGGCTGCCTGTATTCGGGGATAAAGGAACAGCCGGCGGTAATCAGCAGTAAGCCGGCAACGGCTGCCGTAATCATTGTATTTGGCATGAATCATTCTCCTTGACCGTTTTCGGTCTGTTTTTTCTTTTCACTGCCCCTTTCAATGAGGATGAAAAAGAGGGGAACAAAGATAATGGCCAGGGATGTGGCTGCCACCATGCCGCCGATAACGCCGATACCGATGGCATTCTGGCTGGCAGAACCCGCACCGTCGGAAATAGCCAGCGGCGTCACGCCCAGGATAAACGCAAAGGAGGTCATCAGAATCGGGCGGAGCCGAAGTTCGGCAGCGGACAGGGCAGATTGAATCAGCCCCATACCGCCCTCGTAAAGGCTCTTGGCAAATTCCACAATAAGAATGGCGTTTTTGGCCGCAAGACCCACCGTGGTCAGCAGTGCAATTTGAAAATAGACGTCATTGCTTAAGCCTGCCCATTTTGTGGCAACCACGGATCCAATGATCCCCAAAGGCACCACCAGCATGACGGAAAACGGGATGGACCAGGATTCGTAAAGGGCTGCCAGGCACAGGAATACGAACAGCAGTGACACCGAGTACAGCAAACCGGTCTGGGAACCGGCCATGCGTTCTTCATAGGAGATCCCTGTCCACTCCAGGGCAATACCCTGGGGAAGGTTTTGGGCCAGGTCTTCGATAATATCCATGGCCTCGCCGGAGCTGGCACCTGGGGCCGGAGCCCCTAATATCTCCACGGATGAGGTGCCGTTGTAACGCTCCAGCTTGGGGGAGCCGTAGGACCAATCACCATATGAGAAGGAAGAAAACGGCACCATTTTCCCCTGGCTGTTGCGTACATGCCACCGGTTAATATCTTCGGGCAGCATTCTGGAAGGGGCATCACCCTGGATATAAACCTTTTTCAGACGGGATCCGTCCATAAAGTCATTGACGTAGGATGACCCCCAGGCAGTCTGCAGCACATTGGTGATATTGGCTGTGGTGACCCCGAGGGCTTCGGCCTTTTCATAATCAATGTGCAGGGCGTACTGGGGTACATCAGACAGGCCGTTGGGCCGGACACCGACCAGTTTGGAGTTCTGAGCCGCCATACCCAGCATCTGATTTCTGGCATTCATGAGCGCTGCATGGCCTAAGCCGCCTCTGTCCACCAGCACAAAGTCAAACCCCGTGGCATTACCCATCTCCATGATGGCTGGCGGAATAAATGCGTAGATGGAGGCATCCTTGACGCTGTAAAGACGTTCCATGGCCCGGTTTGCAATGGCTGCCGCCTTCTGGTCGGGACGATGGCGTTCTTCCCAGTCCCTGAGGTTCAAAAAGCCCATACCCATGTTCTGGCCCCGGCCGGCAAAGCTGAAGCCCACAACGGTGAACAGACTTTTCACATTTTCAGATTCCTGATTCAGATAATAGTTTTCGGCCTTTTCAATGGACTGCTGGGTGCGCTCCATGGTGGCACCGGGAGGTGCTGAAATCATGGTCATCATCGTACCCTGGTCTTCGTCGGGCAGAAAGCCTGTGGGAATTCCCTTGAATATCCATACCAGGGCGACAACAATCATGGCGTATATGATCAGAAACCGGAAAATCCGGGTGGCGGCATATTTGACGCTGGACCGGTAGGTGGCCTTGGTGAGATCAAACCCCTTGTTGAACCAGCCGAAAAAGCCCTTTTTGTTTTCGTGGTGACCTTTTTCCACGGGTTTGAGCATCGTGGAACAAAGGGCCGGGGTCAGGACCAGGGCCACCAGAACCGAAAGGCCCATGGCCGATACCAGGGTCAGGGAAAACTGGCGGTAGATAGCACCGGTGGAGCCGGAGAAAAACGCCATGGGAATGAATACCGCCGAAAGCACCATGGCAATACCCACAAGGGCTCCTGTGATCTGATCCATGGACTGCCGGGTAGCTTCTCTGGGCGGCAGCCCTGTTTCAGACATGACACGCTCCACGTTCTCCACCACGACAATGGCATCATCCACCAGAAGGCCGATGGCCAGGACCATTGCAAACATGGACAATACGTTGATGCTGAAT
The DNA here is from genome assembly GCF_050177295.1 of Desulfobacter sp. Taxonomy (NCBI): domain Bacteria; kingdom Pseudomonadati; phylum Thermodesulfobacteriota; class Desulfobacteria; order Desulfobacterales; family Desulfobacteraceae; genus Desulfobacter; species Desulfobacter sp. The sequence goes on along the minus strand of NZ_JBFXHE010000033.1, from coordinate 14,382 downwards.
CCAAATGCGGAGAGAGTGCCAAAGGTGCCCAGAAGGACCACGGGCACCGCAATGGTGGGAATCAGCGTTGCACGGAAGTTCTGCAGAAACAGGTACATGATGAAGAAGACCAGAAAAATGGCCTCGATCAGGGTTTTGATTACCTCCTGGATGGAGAGTCGGACAAAGGGCGTGGTGTCATAAGGATATACGATTTTAAGGCCCTTGGGCATAAAAGTGGAAAGTTCTGTGACCTTGTCCTTGATCCGCTGGGCCGTATCCAGGGCATTGGCACCCGTTGCAAGGCTGATGGCCATGGCGCAGGCCGGTTTCCCATTGAAACGGGTTGTGTTCCCGTAATCTTCCGACCCCAGTTCCACCCGGCCCACATCCTTGACCCGGATCTGGGCGCCGTCCGTATTCACCTTGACCAGTATTTTGTTGAAGTCCTCCATGGTTTTAAGTTTGGACTGGGCTGTCACAACCGCGTTAAGCTGCTGCCCTTCAACGGCGGGGCTTCCGCCGAGCTGGCCCGAGGAGACGTCGGCGTTCCGGGCCTGGATGGCGGCAATGACATCCGAGGGCATGAGGTTGAAGGCATTGAGTTTTTCAGGATTGAGCCAGATGCGCATGGAATGCTGGGAACCAAAGACTGTGAGATCGCCCACCCCCTGAACACGTGCAACAGGATCCGCCATGTTGGACTGGAGATAGTCGGCAATATCACCGTCGCTCATCTTACCGTCTTCGGAATACATACCTGCAAGCAGAAGATAGCTCTTTGTGGCCTTTTCGACAGTGATGCCCTGCTGCTGAACTTCCTGGGGCAGAAGGCTTTCCACTTTGGAAATTTTGTTCTGGACCTGGACCTGGGCAATGTCAGGGTCTGCTTCCGGTTCAAAGGTCAGGGTGATTTCAAGCTGGCCCGAGGAGTCACTGGAAGATGAGAAATATCTTAAATGATCAATACCGGTGAGAGCCTGCTCAATGACCTGGGTCACACTGTCCTCAAGCACCTGGGCCGAGGCGCCGGGATAGTCGGTTTGAATGGAAATACTGGGCGGAGCAATACTCGGGTACTGCTCCACCGGAAGCGTCATGACGGCAAAAATACCGGCCAGCATGATGACGATGGCGATAACCCATGCAAATATGGGTCGATTTATAAAAAAACGAGACATGTGTTTATCCTGCTGTCATTTTATCCTGTTCTCAGGAGTTGGCGGATGCTTTGTATTCTATGGTCGTGACCTTGGCCTGGGGGCTGATCTTCTGGATGCCTTCCACCACCACCCGGTCTCCGGGAGCCAGGCCCGAGGAGACCACCCACTGGTCTTTAACCACCTGGAACACGCTTATGCTCCGGTACTTGACGATGTTGTCCTTGTCCACCATCCATACGGAGACAGAGGCATCTGCATTGCGGACAACTGACTGCTGGGGAACCACGACAGCCTTCTCTTGGCGGGACTGTTCCACCCGGGCCCGGACAAAAAGTCCCGGTAGAAGGTCATTGTCCGGATTAGGAAACAGCACGCGAAGCTGAACCATGCCGGTACTCTGGTCTACCGTGACATCAGAGAACAAAAGTTTTCCTTCACGGTCATAAGGGGTGCCGTCCTTGCCAATGAATAGGCTGACCATGGAGTTTGCCTCAGGATTGTTCAGCCCTTTTTTCAGGGCCAGTAATTCTTCGCTGGACTGGTTTACGTCCACATAAATCTGGTCCAGATTCTGGACAACAGCCAGGGCCGTCGTTTGATTGGCCGTAACAAGAGCGCCTTCGGTCACCGATGACTTGCCGATGCGTCCGGAAATGGGAGAAAAAACCTTGGTGTAGTCCAGATTGATTTTAGCGGTGGCCAGATTTGCCTTGGCAACAGCCACGTCGGCCTGGGCCTGGGCCAGGGCTGCCACGGTATCGTCATACACCTGGCGGCTGACGCCGCCCACTTTCACCAGGCGGCTGTACCGGGCAAGCTTGGGTTCCACCGCCTTGACGTCAGCCTGGGCACGAACCAGGCTGGCGGATGCGGATTCATATTCGGCCTTGTAAGTGGAGGGATCAATTTGATAAAGCTGCTGCCCTTTTGTAACCAAACTGCCCTGGGTAAACATCCTTTTAAGGATGATGCCTGTTACCTGGGGGCGAATTTCAGCCACCTGGTATGCAGAGGTTCTGCCGGCCAGATCTTTGGTGAATACCACTTCCTGGGGCCTGACCGTATAAACGGCCACCTCAACCGGCGGACCGGCCTGGGCAGATGCCTGCGGGGCCAAAGCCGGGGCCTGATCTTTTTGTTCCCCTGCCCAGGGCAGGGAAAGCTGTCCTGAAAAATACAAGAATCCACCACCAATGAGTACGGCCGTGACAAAACCAAGCAAAAAACGCTTCATAACGATCTCTCCTGTTCCTTAAGTATACTTTTGTCCAGAAAGCGGACTATTTCCTGTTTGACTTTTTCCAGATCCTGAACTGGTTCCTCCCGGTATGACAGGGACTCCAAAGGCCCCACCACCGTACCGAAGATCATGGCAGCCATCACATAGGGGTCCACATCCGTGAACTGCCCTGACCGAATGCCCTCCCGGCAAACATTGACCAGGGGGATGATGGTGGTGTACATGCGCTCTGTAACGGCATCGGCTGCCGAACGCTGGCTCTGGATAAATTTAAAATAAAGTGGGTATTCCTTCTGGAAATTAAATACATTATCCACGAATGCGTATATTTTTTCCATGGGCGGGATGTTTTTTTCAAATATTTTGCATAATTCCTTTTTAATGGGAATGATCACAGTTTCATGGACCGTGTTCAGCAGGTCTGTTTTGTTTTTAAAATAGTTGTACAAGGTTCCTTTGGACACGCCGCACCTGTCCGCCACCTTATCCATGGTAACGGGCGTTCCTTCCTGGATCATTGCCAGCACTGTTTTTACCACCTGATCCTTGAGCAGACGGTTCATCATCTCTTTTCTTCTGGTGGACGAATTCATTTGATATTTCCTTGGGTTTGTACCCGGTCTCGTTCCTGTGGGGAAAAGCAAAAGCATTTTCTGACCATAGTGTCTAACAAAATGACCAGATAGTCAGAAAATGACTTTCGCGTATAATAAGAATGACACCAGTTTCTGTCAAGGGTGTTTTTTAACCCTGCAAGAACACGAAGTCCGCGATGATATAATAGATTGTCAGTGAGGCGGGGTGGCGGTGAGCTTTTAAAAGCCCCGGAAAAAACGATCCGGGGCGTCAGGACATTGGGGACAGGTACTTGGGACGATGTTACGGTTTACCCGTGGTCCTATTCAATTTTATTCAATTTCGAAACCGCGTTCACCGTGGATGGCATTATCAAGACCGGATAGTTCCTGGTCCGGGGTTACCCTGATTCCGCCGGTAAGTGTTTTGGTGATATAGATGACGATCAGCGTGGCAATGGCTGCAAAGGCTGCGGTGCCGATGACGGAAAGAAGCTGGATGCCCAATTGTTTTGCATTGCCGTAAAAAAGGCCAACAGCCCCTTGTGTAACTGTGGGTGTAGCAAAAAGACCCGTGGCCAGGGCACCCCAGATGCCGCAAAGCCCATGGATGCCGAAGGCGTCAAGGGAGTCGTCATACCCAAGCTTCTGCTTGATTACGGCTACGCCCACATATCCTAAAACGCCGGCCACTGCGCCAATGGCAAATCCGCCGCCAAGGGAGACAAATCCTGCTGCCGGTGTGATACCCACCAGCCCGGCAACCGCGCCGGAGGCAAGTCCGAGAACCGTTGGCTTTCCTGATATCTTCCACTCAGTGAACAACCAGGCAAGTCCTGCAATGGATGCTGCCGTGTTGGTGACCATGAATGCGGATGCTGCCACGCCGTCGGCTGCCAGTTCACTGCCTGCATTGAATCCAAACCAGCCAAACCACAGAAGCCCTGCTCCCAGGGCAGTAAACGCAACTGAGGAAGGGATCATGGGTTCCTTACCGTAGCCATTGCGTTTGCCTAAGACCAGGGCCAGTACCAGGCCTGATACACCGGCATTGATGTGAACAACATTGCCGCCGGCAAAATCCAGGGCCCCGATGTGATGCATCCATCCCCCGCCCCATGCCCAGTTGCATACGGGTGTATAAACAAATGTGATCCACAGGATGGTGAACAGTATCCAGGAGGAAAATTTCATTCTGTCCACCACAGAACCCAGAACAATGGCAACGGAAATGCAGGCAAAGGTCATCTGGAACAGAACAAAAATCAGGGTGGGAATGGAGCCGGATACCGAATGAATGTCAATGCCGGATAAAAACAGATGATTCAGATTACCGATGAAAAGAGAGTCGCTTTTTCCAAAGGCCAGTGAATATCCCCAGGCCACCCAGACCACCGATGCCAGACAATAGGCCACAACCGTCATGGCAATGGTGTTCAGCAGGTTTTTGTACCGTGACAGACCACCGTAGAACAGGGTCAGGCCAGCCGGCGTCATCATCATGACAAGGGCCGTGGACATGGTTACCCATGCGGTGTTTCCGGTATCAATGCTACCTTCTCCGGCCAGGGCCGGGCATACATTTAACAGGAGCAAGCCAATGGTGAGTACACAGTGTCTGAACATCATATTTTCCTCTTCTCGGGTTAATAAAGATAGCTAATCAATAAATTTGTCTTTAAATATTTAGCAAATGCTATACCAGATGTGTTCTACCGCTTGATCTCACATGGGCAATATCTTGAAATTACAAGGAGAAAAATAGGGTAAAATGTTGCACGATGAATCGCATTGATAAATAGAAATTTTTTGATTTACAATAATGTAACATTAAAAACCAAAACAGGATACAAAAATGTTGTTTTATCCTGGAGCACCTTAAGTATCGCTGGTCATCTCTAAATCCAGGCTAAATATGGGGTTGATTTTAGATCCCAGGGAAATGGGTTTAATTTGAAATTACATGATTGTAATTTTGTATCAGATCCGGCGCGCCTGGGTAGACATTGAGCATGTTGATCAGCCGCCGGCAGTTATTAAGCGCCTGGCCCAATTTGGTATGGCGGGGTAGAGAATAAAACAGTACAGCCCAAGTGATGAATAGGTTATCACTTGGGCTGGACTGTTTTTATATATGGATTTATTTATCTTTTTTTACACAGGCATTCTCCTCTATTGAGCCGTCCAAACACTATTTAAAAAGTGCTACGTCAAATCTCTGCCCGCCAATAGCAGCTTCATACATCAGCCCGCCTTTGGCGTGAATAAATACAGCCATACCTTTATAATACCCGGTTTCTGCCTGAACGCCTGTGGCCGGCCCGGCACTGGCCCCGGCGGTGCCGCCGTCACTGCCGGCCTTGGCCTGGGCCCCTGCAGTGACCGCTACGGCTGAAACCGATGCATCAAATTCATATGACCCTTTGGTAAATTCATCATAGGCCCGCTTGTCCTGGAAAAAGACGATTTCGGAAAAAGCCTGCCCGCCCAGCTGGAAACCAACAGTTATTTTGACAATGGTGGCGGTACCGGTAATCCGACCGGCCTGATAAACCCGGCCGTTGCCATAGGCCCCTCCGACAAAAATGCCGCCCTTGCCCACTGTGGGAAATACCGCATATCCATAGCAGCTGTTAAAAAAGGGCTGGACCGCCTCGGCCTTCTTAAACACATCAATCGCACTGGTGTATGAATCCGCAAACGCCGGAACAGTAGAACAAAGGGCTAAAAGACCTGTCAGCATAATAATGAAAAGTTTTCTGGGTTTTTTTATGGATTTCATTAATCACTCTCCTTTAAGGGCTGGGGTGGTATGTCCGGCAACCCTTTCAGGAGTGGCAGGCGCTGCAACTGCTGGTGGGGCCGGATTTTTCCCCGGCATTCTTTTTTGCTTTATGGCAGGCAATACAGGTTTTAGTCATCACCTGTTTTGCTTTAAGGGTTCCTGCGTTCTTTGCCTCATCCAAAGCGCCCGTTTTTTTTTCAAAATCCTTGTGACAGACGGCGCAGTCCTTAACAATGGTCTGGTGAAGCTGATGTTTAAATGGAACAGGTCCCTTGCTGCGGCCGTTCAGGATCAGTTCAGGGCGGCCGTTGTCCTGGGCCATTATGCCGGATACCGGGATCAATGACAGGCCTGCAACGATAAAACAGGCGGCAAGACAGGTTGCGATCACTTTTTTGTTCATTTTTTTCGTCCTTTTTAAGGTTACCGGATTAAAAAACCTGATAAAATTATTACCACAGATGTTCGGGAAAAGACAAGAAAAGGTGATTTCGTGAAACTTCTGAGCATCTGTTGGATACTTGACTTTACTCTGTGTTTTAAACAAATTGTCCGTCATTGACCATGTGGCTGGCAAAAGCCCTTGATCCCTGAGGGTGGCTCATTTTCCATGCGTATGTGAGAGACAAAAAAATCCCTGAATTCATCCTCCCTGTGGCTGACGTATAAAATGGTGCTTAACTTTTCTGCTGCCACCTGGCTTAAGAAGTCCAGAACAGCATTGCGGTTTGTCCGATCCAGCCCGTGGGTGGGTTCGTCCAGGACCAGAAGACCGGGCAGTTTTATCAGGGCACGGGCAATGAGCGCCAGCCGCTGGTCTGCATAGGAAAGGGTGCGGAAAGCAAATTCTGCTTTATCTGACAGGCTGATGCGTTCCAGCCAGGCCAGGGCCTTTTTTTTGTCTTCAGGTCCTGGCCGCCGGTACAGGCCAATGGAGTCATAAAGACCGGATAGCACACAGTCCAGGACGCTGCCGGAAACCCGGTAGTTGCGGTGAAGCTCCGTGCTGACAATGCCCATCCTTTTTTTCAGCTCCCAGATGGACTCCCCGGTGCCCCGGCGAGTGCCGAACAGCCACAACCGGTTCCGGTAGCAGGCCGGATGGTCGCCTGTGATCACTTGCAGCAGGGTTGATTTGCCGCAGCCATTGGGGCCTGACACCAAGGTATGGTCGCCCGGGGACATGCACAGGTTAAGGTGTGAAAAAACAGATTTGCCCGAATACCCCGCATGTCCGTCTTCAAGTCTGATCAGTTCTTTGGAATGCGGCGTTTCCCCGGATGCAACACCTTTGGAAAAAGCGGTTTCTGCAAGCTTCAGATCCGTCACGTTTGCTGAAAAGTTTGCCTGTCCCTGTAAGTCAAAAAGCCTGGGTAATATTTCCTGCCGGGATCCTGAACGTGTCATGGTTCCATTTTCAATAACCGCAATATGGGTGGCACTTAGGGGAATATCCCCGGGATCATAAACAAAAACCAGAATCCCCATCCCGCAACTCCTGCAATGATCCAGTGCCAGATCAAGCTGGCTGCACCCTGCCTTGTCCAGGCCGTCAAAGGGGGACTGGATCAACAGCCACCGGCTGCCCGAGGAGATCCGGGACAGCAGCAGCAGTTTTCTTGTCTGGCCCGTGGATAGCTGCCGATAGCCCTGGTCCAGGACATGATCCATGGCAAAGGCCCGGATCATGTCTGCATGTTGATCCGGATCATGGATAAAGGCCCGGGCCGACGTGCCCGGATCCAGACGATCCATGAAATCGGTGTCGTCATTTTTGAGTTCCTGTTCAAATACCGCCTGCTGCCCGGCAAAGGAAAATATTCCCATATCCTTGGGCAGGCGGATTTCAGCGTCCTGGATTTTCCAATGGCCCGGGGACAACAGGTTGAAAAAGGTGTCAATGCCGGATCTGTTCCGGCCCAGAATACACCAGAACTGACCGGGTGTCGCTTCAAACAAAGGGATCTTTAAATCAGGAATTTTTACATTTGTAAGTTTCATGGCCGTATTCAACCAGGTTCATGGCATTTCAGCAAGCTTGAAATTACCTTTGACTGTATTTGAACAATTGGTTTTGCAAAATGCCTGATATTCTGGTAAAAGCCTCCGATGGAAGAGAATATCGTGTTGAATGCACAATAGGAGAGGACAGACAGATGAACGATTTTCAGCCCAAAACCATATATGTGGATGTGGATGATGTCGTATCCAGAACCACAGAAACCTATCCGGCTGTTGTGGCCCAGGAATTCGGTAAGACCGTGTCTTTTGAAGACCTGACCGGTTTTGATTTGAAATTTTGTTTTCAGTTGACGGATAATGAGTTTCAATATTTTTTTGACCTGGTTCATCAGCCTGATTTTCTTCTGGGATTTAAGCCGGTGGCAGGGGCGGTTCAGACCCTGAAAGCCTGGGCTGATATGGGGCACGTCATTGATATTGTAACGGGGCGTCCCACCTCGGCCCAGGAAGCTACCCTGGCCTGGCTTGCAATGCATGATGTGCCTTTCAGGGGATTCCTCATGGTGGATAAGTACAACCGTCCCGGAAACGACATGTCCCTGGTCATCTCAAAAGAGGAGTTATCCATGATGGATTACGATCTGGCCGTGGAAGATTCCCCGGACATGGCCATGTTCCTGGCCCGGGACATGGATGTGCCCACGGCATTGATCCACCGGCCCTGGAACCGGGAGTGCATCATACATGAAAACCTGATTCGGTGCGCGTCCTGGAAAGAAGTTCACCCCTTGGTCAAAGAAATGGTACTTGAAGAAAACGAGTGAATTATTTAAGAATCCCGCATTAAGGCAGGATTACGCCTTCTTTTTAAGGCAGTTTCTGCAGATGCCGTCCAGGCGCATTTCAACTTTGTCTATGCGGCCCGGAAAGGTATTCTCAAAGTCATGGAAATCAATGTTCACAGTTTCGGGGGTCAGGCAGTCCATGCGCCCGCACTGGGTGCAGTAAAAATGAGGGTGGGCCTGGTGCTGGGCATTGGGGGCCATGCCGTAGTAGGCAGCCCGGCCACCGGTGGCGATCCGGGCCACGACCTGTTTTTCCACCAGCAGATCCAGTATACGGTATACGGTTACCCGGTTGATGGAGGCGGATCTTTCCAGGGTTTCGTGGATATCTGCCGCAGACAAAGGAAAATTGTTACTGCCGATGATTTCCAGTACCCGCAGCCGGTTAGGGGTAGGCGTCACCCCCCCATCTTTGAGCAGTTGCCTGTAATCACAGTGAATACACATGATGTTACCTTTTTAGCTCTCCGGCACGCCGAACCGTTCTGGGTATAAAGCCCCGGATCTTTTCAACACCCAGGGAGACCAGGAATAGAGTACCGGCCACCATGATGATGGCCGCCCCCGAGGTCAGGTCAAACCGGTAGGACAGATATAGTCCTGCCAGGGTGAAACAGGCCCCCAGCAAGCTTGAACCGGCCATCATGGTCCCCAGGGACCGGGCATATTTTTCCATCATGAACGGCGGGATGGTGAGCAGCGCAATCACCATGATCAGTCCCACCACCTGGATCACCATGACCACGGTAAGTCCGAGCATGGCTATCAGTGAAAAGTAAATTCCGCGCACCGGGAGCCCCCGCAGACCCGCAAATTCCTCGTCATAGGAAACCGCCATAAGTTCCTTATAAAAAAAGACAACCAGGAGAAGAATCAGGGCACCGATGATTCCCATGATGATCAGGTCTGATCCGGGCACGGTGAGAATGCTGCCGAAAAGATAACTCATCAGATCCACATTATACCCCGGGGTCAGGTCCACCAGAATAATGCCGAATGCCATGCCCACGGCCCAGATTACACCAATGACCGTATCGGCCCGTTGCCTGTTGTTCAGGGTAACTGCTGCCATGACCAGGGAAGCACCCAGGGAAAACCCCATGGTGGAAGGAATCACCGGCCAATTAAAATAAAATGCCATGCCGATCCCGCCATAGGCGGCGTGGGCAATGCCCCCGGAGAGGAACACAATGCGGTTCACCACCACCAGGGTGCCCATGATGCCGCAGATAATGCTGGTCAGAAGTCCTGCGGCCAGGGCATGGCGCATGAATTCGTACTTAAGGATTTCCATTGGCACCCCCTGCGCTTTTATGCCCTGCCCCGGGCAGGACCTGGGTCAGCACCTGGACCCGGCACACATCTTCCACCGAGCAGGCATACATGGTTTCAAGCATCTGTCCTTTAATCTCCTCATGGGAGTGGTAATGCAGCCCATGGTTCACACAGGCCACGGATTTGACATAACCGGACACGGCAAACAGGTCATGGGTGACCACCACAATGGCCACATCCTTATTCAGGGTTTCAAGCAGATTTAAAAAATCCGCCTGGCCCCTTGAGTCGATGCTGGCCGTGGGTTCGTCAAGAAACAACAGGCGCGGTTGGGTCATCAGGGACCGGGCAATGAATACCCGTTGGCGCTGTCCCCCGGAAAGCTCCCCGATCTTTTTGCGGACATGGTCGGCCATGCCCAGGCGCGCCAGGGTGGATAGCCCATCTTTTTCACACTCTTTTCGGGTCCGCCTGGACTGCCCGAAACGCCCTCCCGTGCCAAGACACCCCATGAGTACCACATCCAGGGCGGTAATGGGAAAATGGTCATTGATATGAACGTTCTGGGGCACATATCCCAGGGCCTGGCTATGCTTGCCGGGACGCTCCCCTAACACCCGGATTTTACCTTTATCAGGCTTAAGCAGACCCAGGATCAGCCGGAGCAGGGTGGATTTTCCCCCGCCGTTGGGGCCGATAACAGCCATGAAATCATGTTCCCGGATGGTCAGATTGATGCCGGAAAGAACAGGCTCTCCATTGTATGAAAAATCCACATCTTCAACCGTGACCAGGGCTTTTTCTAAAATCTCGACTATTTCAGGGCCTCCTTGAACTGTTCAGCCATTTTTTTCATATTATCCAGCCAGTCCGGCGCCAGGGGGTTGGCCGGTATAACCTGGCCGTTGATCTCCTTGGCCACAAGTTCTGCACTTTTGGTTGAAAACTGGGGCTGGACAAAAATCACTTTGATTCTTTGGTCCCTGGCATGCCGGATCAGTGCCTGCAATGTTGCCGGCTTCGGGTCCTTGCCTTCTATTTCAATGGGAATCATTTTCAGGTTGTAATCCCGGGCAAAATACCCCCATGACGGATGAAAGACCATAAACTGCATGCCAGCGTTATCCTTTAACATCTGCGAAAGATCCTGGTCAAGGAGATCAATCTCCTTGATAAAGGCATTATAATTGGCTGTGTAGAAATCCTTATTTTCAGGATCTGCAGCGGTAAGTGCCCCAAGGATGTGGCCGGCCTGGATCTTGACCAGTCTGGGGGAGAGCCAGATATGGGGGTCCAGACCGGCATGGCCATGATCATTCCCGTGGTCATGGTCCTCTTCTGTCCGGGCCTTGTCATCATGGTGATCTGCCTGGTCTTCCCCCTCGTGATGGTGCGCACCCATGGGCTGTTTTTCTATGCCTTTATCTGTGTGGACAATGGTCATATCCGGACTTGCAGATGCAATTTTGTCCAGCCAGAACGTTTCAAAGGGCACGCCAATGGAAAAATAGAGGCGGGTTCCGGATAGTTTGGCCATTTGTGCGGGTTTTGGCTCATATGTGGCCGGGCTTGCCCCGGGCTGGACCATTACGGAAACAGCCACTTTATCCTTGCCAATTTGTTGCACAAAATATTGCTGGGGCACGATGCTGACAAACACGGAGACCGGCGGTTTAGCCCAGGCCGGTCCATGGACCATAGCGATGATTGAAATAACTATAAAAAATTTAACAAACCCTTTCATGTCAGACTCCTTTTAAATGGATTTTTTATCGTTATATCGGGTGGAATCATGAATAACACATCAATGCAACTTTATTGCATTTTACAAAAAAGGCAAGGAGGTTTTATTTTTTCATAAAAATACAGTGGATTCTGTATGCTGACTGCGAGCCTTATATTTTACCATGAAGAGCATGAAGAATTGCTGATTAATTGAGGTCTTCATTGTCTTTATTAAAGGTGGGAAGTTTAACTACCGGGACCCCTTCCTTTTCCAGGGTCTTTTCCTCTTCCCTGGTGGTGGTTCCCCGGATCTGTTTGAAATCCTTGACACCGTAATGCATTTCCAAAGCTTGCTTGGCAAAGGATGAGCCTACATTTTCGTAGTTGTTTTCAACGTACTGGGTCATCTTTTCGGCAAACTCGGCCATGACGTCCAGTTGGGCCTGGGACGCCATCTTTTGATCTGAACCGGCAGGACCTGGGGACGCAGATCTTCGGATGGCCACGGCAGACAGCTTGGGACTTACAGAGAAACTGTCACATACCGGGCATTGCAGAAGGCCCTGGGCCTGCTGCCGGTTAAGATCGTCCCGGTCATCAAACCAGCCTTCAAAAACATGGCCGTTAATGCATTCCAGATCAAATACTATCATATGTTATCAAATTATATTTCCAATAAATTAGTGGGATATATGTCATTTCACCATCTTTTTCAATTGGGAAATGCGATCCAGATCCTGTTGTGAACGCACACAGGGAAACAGACTGTTGTTGGTCAGCACCGGATGGGCCGTGATATCAAAGCGGGCGTTTTTTACAGCATCCGCCCACATGGCGGTATGGGGAATGGGGGTGTAATAGGCCAGAACCGGGGTGAGTCCCAGGCGTTTCACCAGGGTGATGGACCCTTCCACCTCATCAAGGTTCTGGCCGGGCAGCCCGCATAAAAGGTAAGCGCCCAGCTGATCCTTTGCAAATCCTGCCGTGCGCAGGTGGTCCACGGCCGTAAGAAATTCATTCTGTTTAACCTTAATGTCGTGGCGATGAATTGAAAAATCAGCGGTTTCAAGCCCCAGGCGGATGGTTTTAAACCCGGCTTTTAACATCAGACCAGCTGCTTTTGCCGAGATCTCTTTTATGTGCAGGGCATTGGGGGTGTGGAAAAAGATGTCCATTTTTTTATCAATGATGCGTTCAAGCAGGGGAAACGCGTATTTTTCAGGATTGATCAGAAGCGCATCATCGTAAAAGGCAAAATTTTTCACCTGAAACGTGGTGTGCCAATGACAGATCTCCTGAAAAACATTTTCCGGGGAGCGCCGCCGCAGCCGTGGTTCAAGAAAGGACGAAGCGCAGTATTCGCAGGAAAAAGGACACCCCCGGGAGGTCAGAATCGGGGCATAGGCCATGGCGTCCTGGAAATCCAGGGCTGCAAAGGGTGTGGTGTCAAGGTCTGCCGGGTCAGGTATCTGATTCAGGGTAAATCCGGTGTACGTTTCAACCAGGTCTGCAAGGACGGGTTCGGCCGGGCCGGTGATCACCTGGTCTGCCCCGGAAAATTTTCGGGCATGGGTTTCACAAAGAGTTGCGTAAATCCCGCCCAGCACCACGGGCACGCCGGGAAAAATCGTTTTGAGCAGGGCAATGGTTTCAGCCACGCCCGTGGCCCAATAGGTCATGAGCGAGGTGACCAGAATCAGATCTGGCCGGTCCATTGCCAGAAGATCCTGTTCAATCCACGCCTTTGACGCCCCGTACCGGGTAAAATTTCCATTAGCGCCTCCCAGGTGAGTTTCAAGGGCTCGGGGTAAAGGTATCCGGGTTTTGTCAAAGGGGCCTCTGCCGTCCCAATACACCTTGACACGTTTTGTTTTCCGGGGATGAAACCGGTTCATGCAGTCCACAAATGAGACCCGCACGCGGTTCTGCCGCAGGATGGCGGCAATGGTGAAAAGTCCGAGGGGCCGGGCCCAGAAATCAAAGGCGGCAAAATCGTGGACCCAGGGGTTGACGCAAAGAATGTGGGGTGGGTCAGCTTTCAAAATACTGCATGGAGGTTTTTTTCAGCTCCCGCCGGGAAAACAGCAGGGTATAATCTTTTTCACCTGTGGCTTCGGAGACTTTTGCCGCAATGGCAAAGCATTCGTCTTCGGATGCCCCGTGCACCATGGTGTACAGATTCTTATCCCACCCGGGCGATGGATTTCTCCGGTAGCAATGGGTGATCTCATGGAAGGATGCCATGATCTTTCCCACTTCTTCCACCCGCTCTTCAGGTACTTTCCAGGCCACCATGGCATTGGCCTTGAATCCTGATTTCTGATGTTTGAGTGTGGCACCGAACCGCCTGATCATATTTTTGTCATGGAGACCGGACAGCACTTCAAGAAATTTTTCTTCTGAAATTCCGATCTGTTCGGCCATGACAAGATAGGGGCGTTTGCAGACCGGGATATCGGTCTGCAGCAGTGAAATCACTTTTTTTTCCAGATCTGTGAGGGATGTTGTCATACACTTTTTTCCAAAAGCCTGTTTTTTTATCTAGTTTTTTTATCTGGTTTTTTTTCAGGGAACAATGCCATAATCTCATCTTCACCGGCACCGCAGATGCCGCGCTCGGTGATGAATCCGGTCACAAGACGGGCCGGGGTCACGTCAAAGGCGTGGTTGGCTGCCGGGCTGTTTTCCGGCGGCACCAGAACAGATAAAATCTTTCCATCGCAAACCCCTTGCACGTATTTAATCTCGTCCGGAGCCCGCTCTTCAATGGGAATGTCTTTTATCCCGTCGGTGATGGTCCAGTCAAAGGTGGATGAGGGAAGCGCCACATAAA
>NZ_JBFXHE010000032.1:0-21407 GCF_050177295.1 Desulfobacter sp. | reverse complement strand
AAATGGTGTCTGGAGATCGGCCCAAACTTGAAGCGTATATAGTGGAACAGCAACAAGCCATTTACCAATTAACGGAAGATATTAATTATCAAGAGAAAGAGCTTTCAGCAGCGATTCAGGCCAATGAGACCATAGCTGAAATGGAAACAAGAAATAATGCTGCAGCAAAGGTTGCAGGCCGGATAAGCTTATTCCTTGAGACCATACGCCCTGATCATGAAATGGACTCGTTGGAAACCGAAATCAGAAGGGTGCAAAGGAAAATAGAAACTCTACAGAAGAAAATAGGAAAAGATAATACGGAAGAACGTATGGCTTCCGTGATGAATACTATATCTTCTACAATGACAAGCTATATCCGGGAGCTGAATGCTGAATTCAGTGAATTTCCTTTCCGCTTTGATTTGCCCAAACTCACCGTTGTTGCGGATCGGCCAGGCCGGCCTCCAGTACCAATGGATAGAACCGGTGGCGGTGCAAATCATCTGGCTTACCATTTAGCGGCACATCTTGCTTTACACCAATTTGCTTTATCAACTAAAAGGCCGATCCCTTCCTTCCTGTTCATTGATCAGCCTACCCAGGTTTATTTCCCATCGGAAAAAGTATACAAAGAAGCTGACGGGTCAATTCAACAGACTGAAAAAGATGCCGATCTTGAGTCAGTTAGGAGACTTTTCAAATTCCTTTTAACATTTGTTCAAAAATATGCACCTGGTTTTCAAATCATCATTACAGAGCACGCAAACCTCCGAGATGACTGGTTCCAAAAAGCTATCATTGAAACACCCTGGGGGAAACCACCGGCTCTTGTTCCAGAAGAGTGGCTGATCTGATTTGCATGATTGCCGGAGAACAAAAGAGTGGCGTAGTCAGGACCGCCTAAAAAAAACATGCTATTAATTTAACAGCAAATAAGATGATCAGGGCATTGATATGTCAGAAAATTCAAAAATAGAATGGACAGAATCCACCTGGAATCCACTGACCGGCTGCTCAAAGGTGAGCCAGGGATGCGCACACTGCTACGCTGAAAGACTCGCAGCCAGACTAAAAGCAATGGGAAACCCAAACTATCAAAATGGCTTCCAATTGACACTTCATGAAAACCAGCTGGCAGTTCCGTTGCGATGGAAAAAATCCCGAATGATTTTTGTCAATTCAATGAGTGACCTGTTCCATGAAGATGTCCCATTTGAGTTTGTCACCAAAGTATTTGATACCATGATCAAGGCCAAACAGCATTATTTCCAGGTGCTGACCAAAAGATCAACCGTGCTGAGAAATATTGCTGATAAACTGACCTGGCCCAAGCATATCTGGATGGGCGTCAGTGTAGAAAACCATAACTATACTTACCGAATTGATAATTTAAGATCCACACCTGCAGCCGTGAAGTTCCTGTCCCTGGAACCGTTATTGGGACCGGTACCGGATATGGACCTGACAGGAATTGACTGGGTAATCGTCGGAGGGGAATCCGGCCCTGGTGCCAGGAATATGAAGAAAGAGTGGGTCCTGGACATCAAAGCCCAATGCATTGAAAAGGACGTCCCATTCTTTTTTAAACAATGGGGTGGAGTCAACAAGAAAAAAACAGGCAGGTTGCTGGAAGGCCAAATTTGGGATGGAATGCCAACCGTATATGAACATCCAACCCTCCAGGTCAGCTGACCAGCACCATGGAAGTCCAAGCCGGTATTAACTTGGTCGGCATAAAGTTCAATTAAAGTACGGTCAAAGTATCAACGTCAACACAGTGTTGAAAAACGGCCTCAACTCAATCCCTTTTGATCTCGGACGTTCCCGCCTGATCCCGGGTTATCACATGTTTTTCCCCTGTACTTATCCCCCCTCTGCACAACATAGATCAAGTTCAGGTCTTTTTTTGTAAAAAGTTGATCTAAGCAAATGTTGATTTGGGGTCGGGGTGTTTGATTTGGGGATTTGAGGTGCCCATTAAAGGGCAGCACCAAGCAAGTCAGGCAAGTCAGTTAAGAGCATCCGCCAGGACACTGAGATTGTGCCGCATGGTGTCCAGATAGGTTTCAGCCGATACTGGATCGGGGCGTGTACCCGGATTGATGTTGTCCAGCACGACTATCCGGGCGCCGCTGTTTTGGATGGCCACCATGATTTTCGGGTCCGGGGTCCATTTTTGAATCACCGCGGTTATCCCGTTGTCCCGGATGGCCTGTTCAAAAACGGCGATGTCTTCATCGGTCCAGTTGATTTCAGGCTTGAGAAAGTATCGCACCACATCAATATTGAAGTTTTCCGTCAGGTATACAAAGTCCGTGGTCATGGCAATGACTGCTGGGTTGTCAAGTTGTACAAACCGGGATTCATAGGTGGATCTCAACTTGAATACCTGCTGTTTAAAAGTTTTCAGGTTCTGGCTGATGGCGGGTTTGTCTTTTGGGCTTAACCGCTCAAGGTCCTGGGCAATGATGTCCGCCATCCGGGAGGCATTGGCCGGGCTGATCCACAGAAGTCGGCCCGGAACCTGATGTCTGCCGTCTTCAGACGGGGCGGATAAAAGTGGAATGCCGGCCTTTTGACTGTCAAAGGGCATGGCCGCATCAATTTCAACAACCCGGATATTTTCTTTTCTGGCGGCAGGGAACAGCGGGTCATTTGGCCAGGCACTGCGAAGGCAGACAACGGCAGTGGCTGCTCCAAGCGTTTCCGACAGTGCCCTGGCATGGGTTTTCATATACTGGGGCTGGCTCTCCATGGATACTTTTTCAGGGAAGAGATAGACCGCCCTTAATTGGGTATTACTGCACAATTGTGCCGTGATTGAATAGGTGGCCGGAAAAGAGGTCAGGATGGTTTGAGACTGTTGAGACTGGGAGCAGCTCTCCTGTGCATATACGGCCATGGGCCAGATAATGGATATAACCAGGCTTGCAGCGGCCATTATTATTTTTTTCAAAATAGACTCCTTTGCATTTTTTTTATTTAATTTCCGGGGTGTTGTCTTCAAATGGCCGCTTCTTTGAACTGGCCTGCAGCCATGCGTATGAGTGCTGTGATCAGAAAAAACATTGATGCCACAAGGATGATTGCCCCGCCAGAAGGAACCGGAATTTCCAGTTCCATGGGCAGGATTACGCCAAGAAGGCAGCTGGCAGTGGAAAAGGCCACCGAGTAAAAGAAAAAGCTTTTCATGGACCGGCTGATGTTCCTGGCCGATGCCGCCGGGATGATGAACAGGGCCTCCACCAACACAGCCCCCACGATCTTGAGGGCCGCCACCGTGATAATCGTGATCATGAGGATGAACAGGTACTCCAGAAGCCGGACCGGAATGCCCCGGACATGTGCCAGGCTGGGGTTGAACGATGCCATCAGCATCTTGTTATACAAAGGCAGGCCTAAGGCCGCACAAATAACCGAGATGACTAAAAGTACGTTCATGTCCGTGTCATTGACGGTGAGAATCGAGCCGAACAGGATGTTGTCCAGCACGTGCATGTTGATTTTGCTGGTCACATAGAGCAGCACACAGGCGCCAAATGCCAGGGAGACGGATAAAAACACCCCGATCACCGTGTCTGACGACATTTTTGTCCGGTTTCTTGTAAAATTCATCAACAGGCCGAACAATATGCAGAACTCGAACAGGGAGGCATAGGGAGAGGTATAGGGTTCGCCCAAAACGATCCCGATGGCCACGCCGGTCAGGGCGGCCTGGCCCACGGCCTGGGAGAAAAAAGCCAGGTGCTTGGTGACCACCATGGTGCCCACCCCGCCCAGAAGCGGACCGATCACTATGGCACATAAAATGGAGTTGATAAC
The DNA here is from genome assembly GCF_050177295.1 of Desulfobacter sp. Taxonomy (NCBI): domain Bacteria; kingdom Pseudomonadati; phylum Thermodesulfobacteriota; class Desulfobacteria; order Desulfobacterales; family Desulfobacteraceae; genus Desulfobacter; species Desulfobacter sp. The sequence continues at coordinate 17,603 of NZ_JBFXHE010000032.1, read as the reverse complement.
AAAGGCGTATTTAAAAGATTCCGGCAAAACCCCGACATTTGCCCAATTTTCACAAAATAATCGTAAGATGTCATACAGGTGGGTCATGGTTAGGTTTCCTTTGGAAATATTACTGTGTGGAAAAAGCCTCAAGTACCTGTCCGTCCGTGAGCACCCGGTCCGGGGCCCCGGAAAACATCACCCGTCTGTTCACACAGGTGACGGCATCGGCCATGGCTTTAACCTCTTTGAGATCGTGATGAATCCAGAAGATGGTGGTGCCCCGGGATTTCATTTGGATTAAAAGATCCCGCAGCATGCTGCCGCCGTCCTTGTCCAGCCCGGTCATGGGCTCGTCCAGGATCAGGAAATCAGGCAGGGGTAAAAGGGCCTGGGCCAGAAGCAGGCGCTGACGCTCTCCGCCGGAAAGCTGTCCCATAGTGCGTTTTCGTTTTTCCTTCAGCCCCACCCGGGAGAGGGCCTGGTCAATGGCGGACCGCAACTGCGCCCGGATACCGGCAAACGCCGGTAAATCCTGGCAGACCATGGCCATGAAATCATCCACGGTGATGGGCAGGGTATGGTCAAATGTGAGCACCTGGGGGACATAGCCCATGGTCAGTGGGCCGTCTCCAGCAATGGAAATCTGTCCCGTATGGGGCATCTGACCCAGAAGAGAGCGCAGCAAAGAGGTCTTGCCCCCGCCGTTGGGCCCGATCAGGCAGTGAATGGTGCCCGGCTCAATGGTAAAGCTGATATCTTCCAGGATGGATGTATTGCCCAGGGAGAGGTTCACCCGGGCAAAGGTGACCCCGGGGCCCTTAACTGCCGGTGTGTTCATTTTGATTCCCCCTGTTTTGCCCGCGTCTGTCGTGGGATTCGATCAGGGCTGAAGTCAGAGCTTCAATGTTTGCCCTGAGCCCCTCTTCAAAACCGCTGGCTGTATAGTCGCCCGATGTCAGGTGGGAGAGATACCGAATCCGGACCCCGGTTTCCCGCTGGATGCTATCCACATACTTGTCCGGGAAGTTCATCTCGGTGAATACCACATCCACATCCAGATCCCTGATCTTGTCGATGGTTTTGGCAAGCTGGCTGGCCGTGGGCTTCAGCCCGTGGCCGGGCTCAATCACCGTGGTGACTTTAAGGCCGAACTCCTGGAGCAGGTAGTCATATCCCCCATGGATGGTGGCACAGCGAAAATCCATGTCCGGCAGTGCGGCAAGCTTTTCCATGTACATGGCCTTCATCTGCCGTAACCGTTTGACATAGTCCCGGGTATTTTTGCTGTAAGCGTCTGCATTGTCCGGGTCCAGTTTTTTAAGGGCCTTGGAAATATTGTAAATCTGCTGGATAGAGGCGGTAATGGAGATAAAGGTGTGGGGGTTGACCATTTTTTCCCCTGTGTCGGTACCGGCAATGGGGATCAGCGACACCCCTTCATTGGCATAAATCAGGGGGAGTTTGCCTTTCAGGCGCGCCGCTTCCAGGATTTCAAAGGCAAATTCATCATGACCGATACCATTGACGATGAGAACGTCAAAATCCCTGACCCGCTTGATGTCATCGGGCTGAGGTGTGTAGGCATGGGAGTTGAACCCCGGTTTGATCAGCGGCAGGACCGTTGCAAGATCCCCCACAATATTGACGGCAAAGCTGTAGTAGGGGTGAAGGGTCACGCCGATTTTAAGCCTTTCGCGGGCGGACGCCTGGGGTGAGGATGCGACCGTCATCATAACGGATAATGCGGCAGCCAGAATCAGGCTGCGTACCTGTTTCATGTATCTCATGAGGGGATCTCTCCTTTTAATCGTTTCACTTCTTCTTCTCCCTTGTAGGGCACCACCTCTTTCCAGCCTTTGGCGATCAGGCCCGGATCTGTTACGGTTCCGGGAAAACCAATCCCGGCCCGGTCATGGTGCCAGATCTCCCATGGCCCGTGTTCAGGCCCGGTTTTTCCAACTTGCGGCGTGCCGTGGCTGTGCTGCATGATTAAAAGAAAGCAGCCCGGCGCCTGTTCGCTCCCGGGCCTGCCAAAATAGACGGCCATATGCCGGGTTCCGCTGTTCAGCGTCTTTTGTTCCCATGCCATCCGTCCCCGTGTCTCCCATACCCTGTCCCTGGTAAAGGGCGGGATGCCCTGGGCTGACAGGTCTTTGGGGGATGGCCATGCATCATCCTGTTCGTCATGGATGCTTTCAATATCCATGGCTGCGGCGTAAAGGTCGTTAAAGGTTCCCTGTTCCAGGGTATCCAGATCCTCAAAGGCCGATATCTGGTGGGCGCTGAGCACGTTGTGGTCACCGGGTCTTGTGCGGGCGGCAATGACCGATCCTGAAACAGCCACCACCAGGGCCACTGTCACCAGAAGCCAGATCACCTCGGCCCGGGTACTGACGGGTTTGACAATGTATTGCTGCATTTCAAATTCCTGTTGTTTGTTCATGTCAATCATGCCTCAATTTTATTAAAATATTGAACATGTTTAGCATGTCCAACTTATCCCAACCTTAGCGCAAGATTAACAGATGGTAAGGTGGAATAATCCTGGAATAAAAATGCAGGGGCCGCTGACACAGATCCGTATTCAGGATCAGGGTCAGGGCAGATGAATTTTCAAAATGATTTGATGGCTGGCACCGGCAGGCTCAGCGTGCAGGTCGTGCCCCGGCCGGGGGTCGAAGAGATATCAATGGTGCCGTTGTGGGCCTTTGCAAAGGCCATGGCAAGGCTTAAGCCCAGGCCGTTTCCGGGCAGGGTGCGACTCTGGTCTGCCCTGTAAAACCGATCAAATATCCGGGGCAGTTCGTCCGGGGGAATGCCCATGCCCGTGTCCCTTACTTTGAACACAGCCATACTATCGGCAAGTTTTACAGACAGGAGAACCCGGCCGCCGGAAGGGGTGTATTTGATGGCGTTGTCCACTATATTGCCCAGGATTCGCTGGATTTTGCGCCGATCCCCGGAGACCGTGATGTCGGCAACGGTACCGGTTTCAAGGCTGACGTTTCTTTGTTCCGCAAGGGGGGTGAAGAGGTTCATTGTTTCTGATATCAGCTGAGATGCCGGCATCCGGTCAGAATCCATCTCTTTTAATCCCGCTTCTGCTTCGCTGATTTCCAGCATGGTGTTGATCAGGTGAATCAGGCGGTCACACTCTTCCACAATGCTGCCAAGTGTCTCCACTCCCCGGGGCGGCATGGCCGTATCTCCTGCCGCCATCTCTGCCATCCCCCGGATTCGGGCAACCGGGCTTCTTAAGTCATGGGCAATATTGTCGTTGACTTCCTTCATCTCCCGGACCAGGGTCTGGATGCGGTCGGCCATCCGGTTGTAGCTCCTGCCCAGCCGCACCATTTCCACGCCGGCCCCCTGGAGATCCACCCTTGCCTGAAAGTTGCCGTCCGCCACCCGATGCACGGCCCGGGTAACGGCACCCAGCCCGGACAATGCTTTTCTTGCCATGACCACCCCCGCACCAATGCCTGCCGCGCCCATGGCCAGCACAAGAATGGCAGAGGCGGTGCGCACCTTGGCAAGAAACGCGGTCTCCTCTGCCAGGAATACGGTAATCTGCAGGAACCGGTCCTTTGTGATGACGGCCGTCAGCACCCGGGCTTTTCCCGGGCCGTCAGCCATCTCCATGTCCGTGAATATCAGGCCCTGAGCCCTGGCCTGGACAAGCCGGTTGGGGTCCAGGGAACAGCACTGCCAGGCCGAGGCATCAGAACAGGCAAGGATAACGCCCACCGGGGAGACCAGGCGGTAAAACACCCGCGAAGTGCCCCTGGCCGCTGCTTCATCAAGAAATTTCCCCTGGATGACAGGAAGCGCATGGAAGGCCGCGTAATGCTCAAGGGCCCGTTTCTGCTCCATCAGCCGCCGGTCAACCCCGCGCATGACATGGGATGAGATCATTGCGTTCAGGCAGATAATCCCTGCAAGACAGATCAGCCCGAAAATCAGGGAATAGGAGAGCCCGAGTTGAAAAGAAAGACTGCGACGCTGTTCAGATAGGCGTTTCCAGAACATAGCCGATCCCTTTGACGGTTTTAATGACTTTTTGTCCGGTCTGGTCAAACAGTTTTTTGCGCAACCGGGAGACACAGGCCTCAACCACATTGGTGGTGGGGTCAAAGCTGTAATCCCAGACATGATCCATGATCATGGTTTTGGAGATAATACGGTCCGGATGCCGCATGAGATATTCCAGCAGGGCAAACTCCCGGGGCTGGAGTTCAACCCGTTCATCATTGAATAAAAGCCTGTGTTTGATCACATCCATTTCAAATCCCCGGTACTTCAGCGAAACAGGTTCAATTACGCCCGAAACCCTTCGTAAAAGCGCCTGGAGCCGGGCCACCAGTTCGGCAAAGGCAAAGGGTTTGACCAGGTAGTCGTCGGCACCGGCCTCAAGGCCCCTGATCCGGTCCGACACGTTCTGGCGGGCGGAAAGGAAAATAATGGGGGTTTTCACCTGTTGCGCCCTGGCTTGCGCCACCATGGAGATTCCATCCATCCGGGGCAGCATGATATCCACAATAGCGGCGTCGTAACCGGCGGTTAAAAGCATGTCAAGCCCCTGTCTGCCGTCCTGGGCATGGTCCACGGCAAATCCGGCCTGCTTGAGCCCATTTACCACAAAGGTCACGATTTTTGCATCATCCTCAACAAAAAGAAGTCTCATGTGTCGCCTCAACTATTGAACTATGGGCTGAATAACAGATGTATAGTATTCAGAAAGTATTTCCGGGGACGGCGTCATATTGTTTTTTTGCCACCACCGAACCAGGTTGATAAAGCTTGCGCAGATATGGTCCATGAGAAAATCCCTGGGCACGTTTAAATTTTTGTACTGGCTTGAGTTATAAATGTGTCGGCCTGCAAGCTCATTGAAATAGTGACGGAAATAGTCCTGGAACAGCTCCCCGCTTTCACAGGTCAGAAGGACGATCACCTTTTTGCCGTGATCCCGCAAGTGATACAGGATATGCGCCACAAAGGCCTTTGGATCTTCAGACGCCATGGAAAAATCATGGGTTGGTTCCGCTTCCGGGGGTTGGGAAAAAACATGTTCAAACAGGTCTGCACACAATTCCCGCAAAAGATCATCCTTCTGGGGGAAATGGGCGTAAAAGGTGGTCCGCCCCACATCGGCCCGGTTTATGATCTCCTGAACGGTGATTTGTGAAAAACTTTTACGGATTAACAATTCACTGAATGCGTCAAAAATCGCCTTTCTGGTTTTCCGCTGCCGCCGGTCCATGCCCCCTCCTTTTCCGGCACATTTTCAATAAATTGTCCGGTACTGGATATCCTGTCAATATCATGCCTTGAGTCGTTAATACCCCTTTGTTACCTTATGATCAAGAACAAAATGTTCGGTAAAGTATTTTGCGTGCTTTACCTGAAAACATAGAGACGTGCAATATTAAAGGAACAAAGGATGTTTAAAAAAATAAGTGAGTTATTCGCAGAGCTCAAGATGACCGTTGTCTCGGGTATATTCCTGGCCACAAGCCTGGTTTTGATGCTCACGGGCGTACAGTTTCAGCTTGATCCGGCATGGATGACCATTATTTTATCCGACTATCCCCTGCTTTACCTTGCGGTCACGCGGCTGGTGTATGAAAAATGGGTCTCATCCGCTCTGCTGATCTCCATTGCCATGGTGGCCTCATTATGCATCAAAGAGGTCTTTGCAGCAGGGGAGGTCGCCTTTATCATGGCCCTGGGCGCTATTCTGGAAGACATCACCGTTGCCAGAGCCCAAAAAGGACTGATAAGCCTCATGGCCATTGCCCCGGCCCGGGGACGAAGGCTTGTGCACCGGAACGGCAGGCTCGTTGAAGAGATCATCCCTGCGGACCGGATCCGGACAAAAGATATGATCCGCATCCTGCCGGGGGAGACCATCCCTGTTGACGGGCGCGTTATTTCCGGCAATACATCCGTTGACCAGTCCATTATGACCGGAGAGTCTCTGCCGGTGGACAAAACTGTCAGCGACAAGGTGTTCTGCGGCACCATGAACTGCTTTGGTGCCATTGATATCACGGCCACACAGGTGGGAGAGGATTCCTCCCTGCAGACATTGATCCGCCTGGTGCGGGAGGCTGAGGATAAAAAAGCCCCCATGCAGCGCATTGTGGACAAATGGGCCGTATGGCTTGTACCCATTGCCCTTGGCATTGCCGTGGGCGCTTTTGTGATCACATGGGCCATGGGGTATCCGACCATGGCGGCGCTGAACCGTGCGGTTACCGTTCTTGTGGCGTTCTGCCCCTGTGCGCTGGCCCTGGCAACGCCGACCTCCATTGTTGCCGCCATGGGGCAGGCCACCAGGCACGGGGTGATTATCAAATCCGGAGAAGCCCTGGAAACCATGGGCCGGGTGGACACAATCGCCTTTGATAAAACAGGGACCCTGACATTCGGCAGGCCGGAAATCAGCGATATTGTCAATTTTGACCCTGGCCTGGATGACGACCGGCTGTTGGCCCTGATGGCCTCTGCCGAGGCAAAGAGCGAACACCCCCTTGCCAGAGCCGTTGTCCGGCATGCCAGTGTGTGCGGGCTTGAGCCGGATACTGCCGCTGATTTCAGAATGGAGGCAGGAAAAGGGGTTCAGGCCGGGATCAATGGCCATACAGTGCTATGCGGAAACCAGGCCTACCTGGTTCAAAACGGGGTTGCCATACCTGACAGCGCTGTTGAAACACTTGACGCGCTGCGCGCCATGGGCAAGGCCCTGATCCTGATGGCCGTTGACGGGAAATGCGCCGGTGTGGTCGGCCTTTCCGACGGATTTCGCCCTGCCGCGCCCCAGATGGTGGCAGACCTTGCCGCCATGGGGACGCAAACCATTGTGCTCACCGGAGACAACCCAAAAGCGGTGGCTGCCATTGCCGGCCGGGTCGGTATACAGACAATCCGTGCCGGGCTGCTCCCGGCACAAAAAGTGGAAAGCATTACAGACCTGCAGAAACAAGGCCGGTGCGTCTGCATGGTGGGCGACGGGGTCAACGATGCCCCGGCCCTGAAAACTGCGGATGTCAGTGTCGCCATGGGGCAGATGGGCAGTGATATTGCCGTGGACGCCGCCGGTATCGCACTTTTGACAGATGACATTTCAAAGATACCTTACCTGAAAAGGCTTGCACGGGCCACAGTACATACCATCAAGGTAAACATCACCGCCTCCATGACCATCAATGCCGCTGCCGTTACCTTGTCTGTGCTGGGAATGCTCAACCCTGTGACCGGGGCACTGGTCCATAATGCCGGGTCGGTGCTGGTGGTCCTCAATGCCGCACGTCTTTATGACCGGAAATTTCTTTAGTATGCCTTGAAATAATCAATTCCGGCCCTGTATTTTCTTATAACGAATAATGAAAGTCTTATCAGGATGTTAGTGAGACTTTTATATAAAAGAATTATGCGCAACTGACGTTAAGAAGCAAGATCAGTAGAGGGCAACCCATAAAACATGCATTGCCTGGTACCTGATTCCTATCGGCTGAGCTGTGATCAATGAAAAAAAATAGGATCTGAGACAGGATCCCCGAATCTGTTTCAGCTCAGGCAACAGTACAGGCAAATTCCCCGCAGATCAAATTAAGCCAGGAACAGGTATTCTCTTCCTTCGGATCTTGGTTCAGAACCATTCGAACCAATTTCGCGCCATCTGAGCTTGTCACGGCAATCGCTTTGCGCCAGACCTTTTCTGGATTTCTCTCTGATTCATCTCAAGATTCAATCTTCAAGAAATTTATCATCGAAAGAATAGATCTGGATAGAACGGAAGGATTGCGGCTTGTGGCATGAGCCGTTTTGTTTTAAAAACGGTACTTCCATGAGAAGGCTTATGTCAAGAGCTAATTCGTTCACGAATTATCCTTTTTACCCTCCTCCAACGAGTCTCGACCGTCACGCTTCCATCCGCACTCTTTGTGGGGCTGCCATTTGCCCCGGTGCATTTTAATATCCGTGGGCAGGAGCTGCAATCTCTCTAACGCAATTATACGTTGTCAGTGGCAACTGACATATTGCAAGGGACCGGTCGCAGTCTCCTGGATGAGACGTTGGAAACTTATTAGGTTGCACCTGCCGCCTACCGGCTGATATTATCTTATTGTCGGCTCGGAGGATAGGGCAACGCTGGGAAGCAACCCGAGCGCCGCAGTCGGTGACGAAGACATGGGGGCGGGTACACTGCACCTGTACCTGCTCCTCCCCCATGTTTTTGTCCTCAATGCGATAAATCCCGGGGGGGATGGGGGGCAGGCCCCCTTACAATCGGGTTACCTTCCTTTAAATTCATCAATAGTTAAACATCCTTTGCCATAGTTACTGCGGTGTTCAAATTTCAGGCGGCTTTGTTTACACCATAAAAGGGTTGGTATTGTTCTCCAGACACCCAAAGGCGATGTAACAATACTGACAGCTTCCTATCTACTGCAACAGCAGCGCGTTTCTTAGCGTTTTTGCCTCCACGGGTACATAATGACAGACCGTGATGTCTTAAGTTACTTTCCGGGCCAAAAGGCCCCATAATGTAATGGGCGCTACTTACCAGCAATTTACGCAGATACGCATTGCCCGCTTTGGTTATGGGAAGCTGTTTATCAGTTTCCCCGGATTGATCCCTCCTGGGAGTCAGCCCTAAATATGGTCCAACCTGGCGACTGTTTGCAAACCGGGCAGGGTCTTCTATCGTTAAAACAAAACACAGTGCTGTGATTGGCCCTACGCCGGTGACCTGGCGTAGTTGTTGCGTTTCCGGATACCTTTCGTTACTCAATTGTTCGATTGTTTGCTCAAGCTCTTTGATCTGTTCATTTAAATGGAGAATAGTATTCAACACGGAATCAATAGCAGGTCTGAGTTCAGACGGTATGAGTGGTTTGCAACGTTTAACAAAAGCAAACGAGCTGCATTGGGGCAGGCGCTCTCCTTCTGTCTTTATAGTGCCCCGGACATGGTTAATCAGTTGGGTTCGGCTTTTCACTAAAATATCTCGGGAGTTGATAATTGCCAGGTCTGCCTGTGCCTGTCTGCCGCGATGTTGCAGCGGATGTAAAAGTCTGGGTTCAACTCGGCAAACCATACCCAGTGTCCGTGCGTCACGTGCGTCTGATTTATCAGTACTGTCCCAAATCACGCGAAGTTTACGGGGGTTACCGACATATACCGTCAAGCCCATTTCGGTGAGCATCCGGCTGATCCAAGGGGAATGGGTTCCAGCCTCAATAGCCACTTTTGCGTATTGATATTTCTTGAAAAATTTGTTGAGCCCGGCTTTGGTATTATTCACTTTGGAAATCTCCAGTTCATTTCCATCACCGTCAAATACAACGGCTATGTGAAACTTGTCTCCTAAATCCATTCCGATTGTGATATTGCTGTTCATGGCTGGTTCCTCCTTTTTTGCAGCCCTTTGGGTGACTGCGTTATTCTATTTTATTAGCGTGATTGTATCACAGCTAGTCGGAGGGACCAGCCTTCTCATATTATCTCTCAAGTAAGATAGTTTACGGCTAAAAAGCCGCCCTCTACTCCACAGAAATTTCATTTTGATAAATTTCTTTATAAGTTTTCAATAACATAAAGTGTTAGAAAAAGTTTTTTAAAAAAGATACAAGGGATTTTTCTTTGTTATCCGTTAAAGTGTTTTAGAATAAACTTAAAATTAGGCATATATGTATAAGTTTTGATTATTGAACAGTTAAATTTGAATTGCCACTCAAGTGATGAGACGCTTATTCTGGCCGCCGGTCGTGGAGATACCCGTGCTTTTTCCGAAGTTGTCCGGCGTCACCAGCAGTGGGCCTGGCAGATTGCTCACCGGTTTTGCGGAGATGAGCATGAAGCAGCAGATATTGTGCAGGAGGCTTTTTTAAACGTTTTTGCCGCATCGGGACGATACAAGTCCCAGGCAAAATTCAGAACATATTTTTATCGGATCATTACCCATATTTGTATAGATAAAGCTCGGAAAAAGAGTCCCTGTTTTATGGCAAATATTCCTGAGTTCACAGAAAAGGGAAAAAGCGCGGCTGAATTTATGGAACACGAAGAGACAGCCCGGACCGTCCGAAAAGCTTTGGACGGTCTGTGCCCTGCCCAGCGGTTGGCCGTAATTTTTCGATATTATGAGGAACTCAGTTATAAAGAAATTGCAGCGGCGTTGTCTACTACACCAAAGGCTGTGGAAGGGCTTCTGACCAGAGCAAGGCAACATTTGAAAACCTCGCTGGTATCAAAAATTTATTTTGAGGGGGACTGAAAACAATGCCGGACTTGCAAATAAGGAGATTTCATAAATGAAGTGTAACGCGGCACGTAAGCGTTTAGGCCCGTATCTGGACAGGGAGTTGAATTCGCATTCAACCACTGAATTGAGACAACATCTGGCAGTCTGCCCGGACTGTCGGCATGAACTGGCAGCCTTGAAGAATATCAGGGGCGAGCTGGATCGCCTATCCGTTCCTCCGTTACCTCCCTTTCTGGCCGCAAGGATTGCGGCCTGTGCAAAAGAGCAGGCCCCCCTGTCGCCGATGGCGCGTTGGTTGAGATTATTTCCCGTGCAGTATTCAAGATGGATGGCCCCGGGTGCTTTATTTTGCGGGGTTTTAATAGGAACCATCATGGGACTGTCCGGCCCGGGCAATTTGGACAAGGTTTCTTATTTATCACAAATTGGGAATTCTGATGCCAAAATGGACTATGTCAGTTCTCTTTGCTGTTGCAGCTCATTGGATCAGAACAGTATTGAGAAAGTTACTTTGGCACTGATGGAGAACGAACTGAATGAATCGCTTTAAAGTTTGCATACTGGCGCTCTCTCTTGGTTTTAATTTTGCCTTTGCCGGGGTTTGGCTGTGGAGACCTTTGTCTGCAAACTGGATAGCGCAACCCAACCAGGCCATTTTAAATCAGAACCCCTCATCCCTTCATCGGCGCCTCGAAGTGACTCAAGAGCAGTGGGTGCGATTATCCCCTTTAGTGGATGCCTTTAAAATGGAATCTAAAGAGGAACGCAAGAAAATAGGGGCTCTTCGCTGCAAACTTTTAGACCTTCTGGCGGCACCTGTTGTAGATAAGAAAGCGGTTGAATCCACTCAGCACCAATTGTGTGCGTTGATCCTTGATATGAAAAAAAGAACCATCAATTTACTGCTTGGAGAGAAAGACGTGTTGTCCGAACAGCAGTACAATGCCCTGATCCGGGAAATTCGTCAGCGAACCTGTAGTGAGGGAGGCCATTCGAAAAAAGAGGGCTCTTTTACTCGGATTCTTATTAATGATCCCGATTTTAACGAATACTGATCCAAAATATTCTTAATCTCTTGGTATTGACTTGTGTGAGTTATCGGTGTTTTGGAACTTTGTGTTGGTTGGGTATAATATAATAATTATGAGATTATTTAGTTAGTATAGTTGAAAAACAAAAGGAGAAAAAGATGCACGTAAACTCTAAAGGGCTGCTTCTGGGTATTGGCTTGTTTACTCTGTTTTTGTCCCAGGGTGCCTGGGCGGACGAAAACGGTCTTGAAGCTGTCGAGGTCGAAAGTATTGTGGTCACGGCGACATCCACGGAAAAAAGTCTTAAAGAAGCCCCGGGTGCGGTTGAAATTATTACCAGCCAGGACATTGCGGACATGAATGCCCAAAATTTGGCAGAAGCAGTTGAAAATGCCACCGGACTTGTGGTGACTACACAATCCGGCCGAAACAAAACCCCGTCTATCCGGGGAACCAACGCCAACCAAACTCTGATCCTTATTGACGGGCGCAGACTGGCAGACGGGTTTAAATCCTATACGGGTATGGAGCAGATCCCTGTGGACATGATCGATCATATCGAAGTGGTCCGGGGAACGGCCTCTGCATTATACGGCAGTGATGCCATCGGAGGTGTTATCAATGTTATTACCCGGAAAACGCCTAAAAAACTTGCTTTGGAAGCAGGGGGGCAAGTGGGCCAGACCGGGTACAAGAATGGCGAATTAGTTAACGGACATGCCCTGGCAGGAAACCGTTTCGGCAATGTGGGGCTCCTGTTGGCTGGCAGTGTTAAGTCCCAAAATGGGTATAACAAATATGGAGAGGAAGCGGACGACATGGATGAGACGTTGATGAAATCCATTGCCGGCCGGGCTTCTTTGGATATCTCCCCGGATCATCAGGTCTCTTCCGGATTTGAATATGTGCATAAAAACAGCGAAGGGTATCGATATCTTGAGAGTGCCGACAGAAATCGGGACGCCGATGACGACCGTTTTAATATATTTGTTGAATATGACGGGAAACCCACACAGACCTCCAATCTGATGCTTCGTGCCAACCATTCCCAGCATGAATCTGATATCGAAATTACGCCGGAAACATCTAACGTCTCCGGCATTATCGGTGATGATGGCCATGCAACACGTGAATTGGAACAATTTGAAGGCCGCTACAGTATTACGTGCTTCCAGAAGCATCTGGTGACAATAGGGGCCGAGGCCAGAAAAGAGAGCCGGGAAGATGATGACGGGCTTGATAACAGTGTTGAAAATGTCAGCGGACTTGTTCAGGACGAGTACCAGATTACCGACCAGTTTTATCTGCTGTTTGGCGGAAGAATGGATGACAACTCGGATTTTGGCTCCTATTTTACGCCCAGAGTATCTGCCACATATGAATTTACAAATCATTTCCGGGTAAAAGGTTCTGTAGGAAAAGGGTTCCGGGCACCGGACATCAATGAACTGTACGTGACCGGTTATAAAAAGAAGGGGCAGGAAATTTACCAGAATAATGAAGATCTTGAGCCTGAAGAATCCGTTAACTATGAAATCTCTTTTGAGGGGGAAATTCAAAAATTTCATGGCCGGATCACAGGCTTTCAGAATGACATTGATGATCTGATTGATTCAGTGTTTGACTATAGCGTAATCAACAAAAAAGGCAAAACCACAACATACTACACCTGGCAGAATATCGACGAAGCCAGAATCCGTGGTGTCGAATTCGAATTGGGCGTGGATCTGCCCCATGGTTTTGATTTATCCGGAAATATGACGTATCTGGACACTGAAAATAAAGAGACCGGAGAGGCCCTTGAAGATCGTCCGGAGTGGGCAGGTCAGGCCAAGCTGGGATATACCAATAAAGAGTTGGGATTGAGAACCAGCCTTCGATTTGTATACACCGGTGAGAGTGAGGACAGCACCGAGGATGATTCCGTGTCTCGATTTGATTTCAAAATTTCAAAAGCATTGGGTGAACAAACAAACCTCTATCTCGGCATGAAAAATATATTTAACAGCAACGTCGAAGACGGCGAAGAACCCATGTGTTTCTATGCCGGTTTTCAACTCAAATATTAACCTGTTTTTTATTGTCTAACCTGGGCCGGGGTTCCTTTTCATGGATTTACCCCGGCCTTCACCAACAACAGTTTGTCGTAATTTAATGAAAGGATTTAAATCTGATGAGACTTTTGCGTCTAAAACATTTACTGCTCACAATTCTATCGTTAAGTGCCTGTATTATTTGGTCTTGCGGTGCCTTTGCCGCAGGACAGGAAACCGGTTTTTACCTAGTTAGTATTGGTTGCGGAGATCCGGACAACATCACGGTTCGGGCCATAAAAACCATTGAAAAATCCCAGGTGATTTTTTGTGATGACACCATTAAAACCATGTGGCCGGATCTTTTAAAAGGCAAAGAGTGTCTGCCAACGCCTCCTATTGCCATTCATAAATATTTCAGGGCCAAGGAGTCCGGATTTGCTCAAGGGAATCCAGAACAAAATAAGAAGGCCGCCAAAGCAGAGAAAGCCCTTAAATCATTTGTCAAAACAGTGACCGATGCGGTGAAATCCGGCAAGATAGTTTCGCTTTTGGATTATGGAGATCCTTGTATTTACGGGCCCTATATCTGGACGGTTGATGTGCTCAAACAATTCAATCCAAAAGTGATTCCTGGCGTCAGCAGTTTTAATGCCGCCAACGCCGCCATCGGAAGGGGTTTAACCTTTGGACAAGCCGCAAAATCTGCCATTCTAACCAACGGAGCGGATCTTCGGGACGGCTATGAAGGTGCGGACACTCTGGATCGTCTGTGTGCATCCCATTCCTCCATGGTGCTTTTTACCATGTTTACGGATTTTGAGAAATTGGTAAAAGAGTTGTCTTCAAGATATCCTGAAGATACGCCCATGGCCATTGTTGTGAAGGCTGGATATGAAAAGGATGAGCAGGTGATTAAGGGTACGTTGTCCGATATTGTTGCCAAAGCCAAGGCCTTTGGCAAGGTGCCTTTTGAGAATTTAATCTATGTCGGCGATTTCATGGCGGAGTAAACAATACAATGGCCGACACATCTTTGAAGCGTGAAATCGGACTGACTTCTGCGGTTTGTCTGGTGATTGCCAATATGGTGGGGACAGGAATCTTTACCACGTCGGGATTTATTATCCAGACACTTAACGAGCCGTGGATCATGATGCTTTGCTGGTTGATGGGCGGTTTGTTTTCCCTTTTCGGGGCGCTATGCTACGCAGAGATAGGGGCCAGGTTTCCGGGGGCAGGCGGGGAATATTTGTTTTTGTATAAAAGTTTCGGAGAGTTGCCCGCTTTTATCTCGGGATGGATTTCCCTTGTGGTCGGCTTTTCCGCTCCCATTGCCGCTGCCGCCATTGCACTGGCCCACTACGGGAGCCTGCTTTTGCCTCCCCATTTTGCTGTTTGGGGACTTAGTTGTTCAGCAGATACGGGGAAAATCATAGCGGCCTGCCTGGCTATTTTGTGTTTCTCCTTTGCCCATTACTATAGCGTTAAGCTGGGCAAGGGAATTCAGAATCTGCTGACGGCATTTAAGTTGCTGCTGATTCTTGGCTTTGCTGCCGGTGCCTTTTTGTGGGGCCAAGGAAGTTTTGATCACTTTGCATCCAGGGTGGCAGGAGAGTCTGACGGATTTTGGGCCGTACTTTCCGACGGGCGTTTAGCCGTGGCCCTGGTCTTTGTCTCTTTTGCCTATTCCGGATGGAATTCTGCGGCATATTTGGGGGGTGAAATCATCCGGCCTCGGACCAATTTACCCCGGGCTTTGATTTTTGGTACCCTGATCGTGATTTGTCTCTATTTGCTGCTTAATGGGGTTTACATTTATGCGGTATCCCCTAGTCTGATGGCAAATGCCCCAGATGTGGGCGCCCGAGCAGCCATTGCACTGTTCGGATCAAGATTCGGGCATCTGTTCAGCGCCGGTATCGCCATGGGGCTTTCTTCTGCATTAAGCGCAATGATTGTTACCGGTCCCAGGGTCTATTATGCCATGGCCCGGGATGGTCTGTTTTTTAATATGTTCGGCAGGGTGTCACCGGAACGGGGGACCCCTGGTGCGGCCATTTTTTTACAGGCGGTTCTGGCCATTGTCATGGTGGTCACGGCTTCTTTTGAATGCCTGCTGATTTATATCGGGTTTACCCTCTCTTTAATGGCCAGCCTTACGGTATTAGGGATGATGCGCTTAAGACGTAAAGAGGGGGGAGCCCATGATGGCAAGATTTATCATACCCCGGCATATCCGGTTATCCCGCTGTTATTCATAGCAGGAAATTTATGGATTGTTGCCTTTTCTCTTTATGGACGTCCTGTTGCGGCTGTCTGGGGTGTTGGCACTATTCTGGCCGGGCTGCCTTTTTACCTGTTTTTTAAAAATCGTGGACTGCCTTGCTTGTCTGACGCTTCGCCTGTCCACAACGAAAAATAAATTTGAAACGAAAGGAAATGTTTATGTCACGGAAAATTGCAAAACTCTTTATTTGTACCGGTTTGTTTTTCTTAGCTGTGGGCTGCATTGAGGGGCTTATGTTCCCCACTAAAATGCCCTTAAAATCTTTTTACAGTGCTGTTTTTCAGATCCCGCCCAACATGGTTAAAAGTTTTTTTGCCCATTTTGTGGCCAAAATTCATACCCATGTAAATCTCATTGGCTGGGTGGGATCGGTTCTTATGGGGCTGCTCTACTTTATTGCACCACAAATTGCAGGCCAGAATCAGGATCAGGATCAGGATCAGGATCAGGCGCAGGCGCAGGAACAAAAAAACTATCCTGCGATGGCTGCATATCTGAATTGGGGGGTGCATACACTTGGGCTTTTGATGATGGTCATCGGGTTTCATCTCATCGGTCATATCGGCCTGTCCGCAGGATTTGAGGAGGGATCTACCCAGTTTCGTCAGGTGGTGGACCCGGTAAAAAATCTGGTCATGGGCGGAGGCATTCTAATTACCCTGTCGGTATTTTTGTTTATCTATAATATGATAAGAATCCTTTTTTCTTCGGTTAAGGCACCCCAGAAAGCTCGGGGACTTGCCGCTGCTGCTGTGGGGCTGGTTGTGATCAGCCTGGTGTTTCCTTTGGGAACGGCCCAGGCGAAAGCCGTGAAGATAAATGCAAACCAGCCGGAGATTATGGTCGGAGACCGTCTGGTAGATGTGACCAATAGTCTGGGCGCGCTCCCATCGGCCATGTCCGTTCGCTGTTCCATGTGGCCCCTTTGCGATACCATGAAATATTCAGTTCAGGTGCTTGGATGTCCTTCCTGCCTGACCAAGAAAAAGGGGGAACCTTTATTGAAATTCGCCCGGGACAATAACATCTCCCGGGTTCTTATTGAAAAGAATGATCAGTTTTGCCTCTATATGCCGGAACTGGATCTGAGCGTTTTGGGGAAGCTGCTCTCTGAAAAAGGCCTGACGGTGGAATATGTAGATTTCAACCAGGGGCTTCCGACGGCAGTAAAACAGACGGCTGAGAAGTTGTCGCTGTCGGGTAAGGCGGACTCGGTTTTGGCGGACTATAAAAAAAATATGGAGCAAACTCAAAAATTCATTAAAGAACGGTCCTTTGCAGGGACAGTTGTCATTGTAAGAGGGACCTACCAGGCCCAGAGCGGCAAAACTTTTTTGCGCATTGAAGCTCCGGGAGGATATACTGATAAATTTATACTCGAACCTTTGGGCATAAAAAATTCAGGTGGTTTGGCCGTCCCGGAGGGTAAGAAAATTGAAAAGGGGCACATTTTAGTCCGCACCCTTTCCGGATTACTCAAGGCCGCTCCGGATGCCATTGTCATGACCGGTGATGCGATAGCCGTGCAAAAGGCTTTTGCCAGAGCGTTGGAAAAGACCCCGGCTTTGGCCGATGTGCCTGCGTTTAAAGATCACGCCATTTATAGCCTGCCTGGCTATATTGATTCTTCCGTAATAGAATACCCTGAAATTTTAAAACAATGGGCGGATGTGCTTGCCCGTTGATAAGCGCTCTGCCGGGAAGGGAAATTATACCCCTTCCCGGCAGTAAATTAGAACGCAACCAAATAGTTGATGACTCAATTACTACTTCCGGGGACAGAAGTAGTGTTCGAAAATGCTTCCTGCAGAAGGGGATTGTTTTGGTAAAGACGCTGCATACGATGTGCTCAAGGGGGAGTACTCTAACTTGAGCCTATAACTCCTGGTCCGTATCAGGCGGTATCATTTTTTCAATTATTGACCGATGAGAATCTGATTTATTTGTATATTCGTTGGGGATGACGCCTGTAGCCCGGATATTTCACGAGGTTT
>NZ_JBFXHE010000031.1:0-21552 GCF_050177295.1 Desulfobacter sp. | reverse complement strand
AGTTCAGGTCACTGCGGGTGCTCTTGGAGCCGGGCAGGATTACGGCTTTGTAAGCGGACAGGTCCCTTGG
The DNA here is from genome assembly GCF_050177295.1 of Desulfobacter sp. Classification (NCBI taxonomy): domain Bacteria; kingdom Pseudomonadati; phylum Thermodesulfobacteriota; class Desulfobacteria; order Desulfobacterales; family Desulfobacteraceae; genus Desulfobacter; species Desulfobacter sp. Next base: position 21,482 of record NZ_JBFXHE010000031.1, on the reverse strand, counting down.
ATGCTCAACTGGGTGCTTAACAAAATCCACGCCCAGACCCTCCACCTGGAACAGGGCATCAAAATCGGTGAAATTGGAGATATGGGGGGTGCGCACCACCAGCACCGTGGGGGTTTTAGCCGGATCGGTTCCGGCCACGGCGTGCTCAATCACCACGGAATCTTCGTTGGGAATATGGTGGCTGACCCAGGGCAACACGCCAAACACAGGTTTTCCGGTTTTGTTCTCGATCCACTCCACACCCTCTTTGAACAACGCAATATCTCCCCTGAACCGGTTGATGACAAAACCCGCGATCTGGTTCTGCCCGGCTTTTTCCAGACAGGCCAGGGTTCCCACAATCTGGGCGAATACCCCGCCCCGGTCAATGTCTGCGATGAGAATCACCGGTGCCCTGGCATAGGCCGCCATTTTTAAATTTACAATATCCCGTGCCATGAGATTGACTTCAGCGCAGGAGCCGGCCCCTTCCAGAACCACCACATCATTGGCGGCGCGCAGACGGTCCAGGGCGTTGCAGGCCGTATCCCAGAGTTTTGTCTTTTCCCAGTGATATTGCGCCGCGGACAGATCTTTATATACCTTTCCCAGCAGCACCACCTGGGATCCGATCTGGGTCACGGGCTTGAGCAGCACCGGGTTCATGTCCACATGGGGGGCGATGCGGGCTGCCTCGGCCTGGACAATCTGGGCCCGGCCCATTTCAAGTCCTTCCGGGGTCACCCCGGAATTATTGGACATATTCTGGGCCTTGTAAGGGGCCACTTTATGCCCGCGGTCTGAAAAAATCCGGCAAAGGGCTGTGGCAACCACGCTTTTGCCCACATCAGAACCTGTGCCCAGGGCGGCAATACATTTTGCCTTTTTTATATCAGCACTCATGTTTGCGCATCATTGCCATACTTATCTTGTTTCCAGTTTCTTATCCCTTGTCCCTTGCCCATCTCATACTTCCTGCTGTACCCCCGGGGGGTGATCATCAGATCATTGTAAATAAAGGTGGAACTGTTTCCCACAATCACGATGCTCTGCATACCCACGTCGGCCTTGTCCAGATTTTCCAGGGCACACAAAGCCACCTTCTGGTTGTCCCGCATGGCGCCGGTGACAATACCCACAGGGGTGGTACCGGCCCGGTGCTTAAGCATGATCTCCATGGCCCGGCCCAGCTGCCAGTCGCGTTTTTTGCTTTTGGGGTTGTAAATAGTGATCACAAAATCGGCAGAGGCTGCCGCATCCAGGCGTTTTTCAATTATCTGCCAGGGGGTGAGCAGATCGCTTAGGCTGACAGCTGCAAAATCGTGGGTCAGCGGCGCGCCCAAAAGCGCGGCACCTGCAGCAAGCGCCGGGATGCCCGGCACCACTTCAACACACAGGCTGCCTTTTTCGCCGGTATTGCAGGCAATTTTCTTTAATGCCAGCATTTCCAAAACCAGGCCTGCCATGGCGTAGATGCCTGCATCACCGCCGGAAACCAGGGCGCAACAATGGCCGTCAAGGGCCGCATCAATGGCGGCCTGAACCCGGTCCACCTCCCTGGTCATGCCTGTGGCAAGGGTCTTCTTGTTCTTGATCACCTCCTGGATCAGTTCGAGATAGGTCTTGTACCCCACCACAATATCGCAGGCCCCCAGCACCTGGCGCGCCCGGCCGGACATGTGGTCTGCCTTTCCGGGTCCTGTGCCGACTATGTAAAGGGTATTGCCGCGATGGCAAGGGTTACTGTCCGGCCTGCAATTTTCGGTGTTAACAGACGCGTTTGGCCCGTTGCCAGTATGGCTGCTGCTTCGCATACGCTTTGTATTCCTATATGTTTGTTCACCAGGGAAGAGGGATTGGGCACGCGCTTCACCTGGTCCAGTTGGTCTCTTGTATAAAATTCAATGGGCAGGTTTAAGGTGTGGGCAAGTTCCAGAAGCCCGGGTTCATCCGCTTTAAGATCCACGGACACGATTTTACACAGGCTGTTCACGCTGAACCCCTGGGCATGAAAGACCTTTCGCAAATGGTCTTCAAGTTCCTGCCGGGTTACGTCCCTTCGGCAGCCCATACCGGCCACCAGCATTTTGGGCCGCAGCACCAGCACTTTTTCCGGAAGGTCGCGGACCGTGTAATCCACCCATATTCCGGATTTTTCAGGCGAAAATAAGGAAGGATCTGCCATGAGCCTTGATTTTTCAGTGGGCCGCAGGTGCGGTGACACCAGACCAAACGGGTCATGAATTGGCAGGGGTTCCCCTCTGATAAAGGCCATGCTCACATGTTTAATGGCCCTTTTATTTTCAATATAAAGCCCCTGGTCCCTGGCAATCACATCAATGGCCGGCACCTGGTTGACATCCGTGGCCGTGGTGATCACGGGCCGTGCTCCCAGTATAGCCGAAAGCGTGACAGCCAGTTCATTGGCACCGCCGATATGGCCTGAGATCAGGCTGATCACAAAACGACCGGCCTCATCCCCGCACACCACGGCAGGGTCCCGGGTCTTATCCCGGATCAGGGGGGCGATGGTCCGCACCACAATACCCGTGGCCATAATAAAGTAATGGGCATCATAATGGTCCCAGACCAGCGCCAGGGCCTTGGCCAAAGCGGAGAACCGGGCATGGGACTCACCTGGCGCAAGTTTTTGTGATGCAAACAGGTGTGCATGGGGCAGGGATTGTTTCACCCGGTTTGCCAGGGCCATTCCATGGGGTGTCAGCACCCACATCCCAAGCTTTTTTTCAGCCCAGTTGATCACGCCTTGTCCCGGTATCCGTGGGCAAAGGCCCGGTCGTACAACAGTGATTTGACATTCTTTTCCGTCTCCAGAAAGGGCCCCACAATGATGAGCGCCAGGCGGTTGATTCCGTTTTCCGCCATGGTTTCGGCCAGACGGTCCACAATTGTAACAATGATGCGCTCTTCGGGATGGCTCACCCGATAGGCCACGGCCACCGGTGCCTCCGGCCCATAGGTTGCGGCCAGGATTTTTTCCACCTGTTCGGCCATACCGGCGCTTAAATAAATCGCCATGGACGCTTTATGGGCGGCCAGGCTTTCCAGGGATTCTTTTTCCGGCACCGGGGTCCGGCCTGAAATCCGGGTGAAGATCAGGGTCTGGGCGTGTTCCGGTACAGTGTATTCAACCTTGAGCGCGGCAGCCGCGGCAAAGGCCGCGGTAACGCCCGGGATCACCTCGCAGGGGATCCCCCGCCGGTCCAGCAGCATCATCTGTTCGGCAATGGCCCCGTAAAGGGATGGATCGCCGGTGTGCAGCCGCACGACTTTAAGCCCCTTGTCCCAGGCATGGGCCATGGCATCCACCATCTCGTCCAGGTGCATGCCGGCGCTGGACTCTTTTTTTACAGCGTCACCGGCCCAGGTCAGCACGGCCCCGGGTACCAGAGACCCTGCGTAGAGGATATAATCGGCGTCTTCCAGGGCTTTCATGCCCCTGACCGTAATCAGGTCCGGTGCCCCTGGACCTGCACCGGTAAATATAACCGGGAATTTTTTCGTCATGTTCATCATACCTTTCCTTTTTCTGCTGCGATGATCCACACGGGATTCAACGCTTCCATACGCCGTCCCCAGGGCATGTTCCGGGACTGGCTGATCTGGGCCTGGGTCAGGCTCACGTCAAAGCCTTTTTTTTCCAGCACCGATACCGCCAGGTGCAGGGTCTCTATCAGTACGGTGTTGACAACGATTCTGCCCAAAGGGATCAAAACCTCTGCCACCACATCCAGCACCTGGTCCATATTTTTGCCGGAGCCGCCGATAAAGACCCGGTCAGGCGTTGGCAAATTCGCCAACCCATGGGGAAGTTCAGCCTGAATGACAGACAGATTTTTAACCTTGTACCGCTCAACATTGGCTTTAATCTGTGCGGCCCGGGTCTGATTTTTTTCCACGGCATACACAAATCCGTCCGGCAAAAACAAAGTGGCTTCAATCCCCACAGATCCTGAACCTGCCCCCAGATCCCACAAGGTATTGTCCGGTGCCAGCGCCAGGGCTGCCAAAGACAGCACGCGGACCGGGGACTTGGTAATCAGACCCTTTTCATGGACAAACCGGTTATCCGGGGTTCCCAAACGCAAGGGACCGGGCGGGGCTGGCAAGTCTCCTTTTTTGAGCACCACCACATTGGGCTGGGCAAAGATCGGGGGGGCGTTTGTGTGTTCGTCTATCTGTTCATCCATGGAAAAAATTTTTTCTTCCGGGGCGCCCAGGTTCTGCAATACCCACATCTGCCAGGCATAATCATGAATATCCACCTGTTTTTTAACGGCCCAGGGATCGTTTTCAGGATCCGTGAGCACACACACCAGGTCCTTGTCATCCATGGCCTTTGCCAGGGCCGGCATATTGTCCCGGCCGTGCAGGCTCACCCAGGCCGCATCCTGCCAGGGCAATTTAAGCCGGGCAAAGGCGGCAGCCATGCTGGTGACATTGGGATGGATAATGACCTGATCCGGGTCCATACGGTCGATCAGGGTTTTGCCGATGCCGAAAAAAAGCGGATCACCCGAGGCCAGCACCACCACAGGCCCGTCAGCCATATGCTGCTCAATGAAATCCAGCACCCCGGACACAGGGCTTGAGATCTCTTTTTTTAACGCCTTTGCATCCCTAAAATATGACAGATGCCGTTTCCCCCCCACCAGGACAGCGGCCCTGTCAATAAGCGCGAGGTGGAATGCCGTAAGATCAGACGGGCCAAGGCCCATGCCGATCACATGAACCGGTTCATTCATGGCTGTTTCCCAAGCCCCTTAACCCCCATTGTTTCGATAAGTTCATTCATATTGGTTGTTTTTAAATTCATTCCGCCTTCGGATACCGGTAAAAGAATCAATTTTTTGCCCTGGAGGGCTTCGGCGATTTTCAGTTTGACCAATGCTTCTCCCCCGGCACTGGCCATGGCGTTGTTCATCTCCTGAATGCCCTTGGCTGCGGCTTCTCCTTCGGCCTTAATGGCCTGGGCAAGGAGCTGCTGTTTTTCATAATAAACATCTGCCTCAATTTTGGCTTTCAGGAACTCTCCGTCCACATCGGCGATCATCCTGTTGACGTCGCCCCTGGCCTCTTCGAGTTTCCGGTTGTACTCTTCCTGGGCCGCATGCTGGGCAGACTTGTTCTTTTCAACCAGCTGGTCAGCCACCTTTTTATCCTCAATGGCTTTCTGGTATTTGGGATTAAACCGGTAGTCCTTGGTCAGCACCTTTTCAATGGTGATGCCCATGGGTTTGAACATCGTTTGCAGGTATTCTTTTGTTTTACGGGCCTGGGCGCCCCTGCTTGCGGCAACGTAAAATTGTTCTGTGGTCAGTTCCCCGAAAAGATCCCGGGGTTTGCTCCGGACAATGGTGCGCACGATTTTCTGCCGAAGATCCATGTCGTCCTTTGCCACATTCTGAAGGATATAGGGGGCTTTTGCGGGATCAATTTTATATACGATAATCACATCAAGACTGATGTCGTTGCCGTCTATGGTTTTAAACAGCAGATCATCCCGGGTTCTTCTGTCCCCTTTATTGGCGTCATAGGTCATTTCAAGGTTTTGAAGTTTGGTATCAAAGGTATTCCAGTCATTGATAAAGGGCATAAAAAAATAGGTGGAACCAGGCGCATAATATTTTTCTTCCACCCCCTTTTTTCCAAAAAAAGAAAACTTTATGGTTCTGACACCCACTTCTGTGCTGTCTGTTGTATGGGGAACGCAACCCGCCAGCATAACCATGACCATAACAGCCGGCAAAAGAATCCATTTTTTCATCTGGTTTTTCATTTGGCACCTCCTTTGCTGCGGACATCAAAAAGTTCCAGGGCTTTGTTCAGATCAAGGGGATTGACCCCGGAGGGCCCATCACTGGGAAGAATGACGACATCAATGCCTTTATACACCTCGGCCATTTTCAGCCCCACCATACGCTCAGCCCCCTTTCCCTGGAGTGCTTCATTTTTCAACCGGGTTTGTTCTGCGTCCGCAAGTTTGACAAGAAGATCCGCTTCTGCCATTTTTTTTCTGTAGTACAAATCTTTTTCAGCCTGTTTTCTGGTGACATAGGCTTTCCCCTTTGCAAGCTCAACAGAGACGCGCACCTTGCCTTCCTGTTCAATTTTGGTCAGCTTGGCGCCTTCAATGGCTGCCCTTGCCTCAGCCTGATTTTTAAAAACAAGCTGGTCCTTGAGCTTCTTTTCTTCAATATTTTTCTGAATTTCATCGCTGTACTGAAAATACCGGACCAGGACATACTCCACCTCAATACCCTTGTCTTTGAGCTCTTCATTTAACTCCTGTTTTGCCGCCAGGGCCTTTTCAACTCTCATGGGGCTGTTGAAAAATTCTTCGGTGGTCAGCTTTCCCAGATTATTTTTAAGGGCAGGCTCTGTTTTCGGAATAATACCGTTGTCTTCAAACAGCCGGCCGGGGCCAATGTCGGTAAATACCTTATAAGGGTCGCTGATGCGATAAATGATGGAGACATCCACATCCACAAAAAATCCGTCAGAGGTCTGAATATGGGCAGCCTTTTCTATTCTGGTATCATAGGCGGCTGTTTGGGCAGAGGTGGTCAACTCCAGAACCTGCAATGCCCTCGGCAGTTTGTACATTTCTTGAACACCAAAGGGAAGCACCAGGTAAAGCCCTGTTTCATAAACCTTTTTTTGCACACCCCGGTGCCAGCCGATTCTATTGACCTTTATGCCGTATTCATAGGGCCGGATATATTCCAGAAACGAACCATATGCCAGAGCGGCAAGCACCACCAGCACCGTGAGAATCTTAATGAAGAGCGGTACTTTGAATTTGAATTTTGGCAGCTTTGCTTTTTTTACAAAGTCTGTGGTTGAATGGATTACCTTTGGGGCATTGTCTTCCAGATTGTCCGGGGTCTCCATGATACCTCCTTCATCATGTTCATGTTCAATAACTGTTTTTATTCTGCCTTCATACCCTGATTTCCTTTCAAATGAGAACGTATATAATCAAAATCAATTTTCAACATAAAAAATGGGCATGCTTAAAATAAATGGGAGATGGTTCATGGCAGAAGCAAACTATAATCGTGTCGTATCTGAGATAAAAATGCTCAATCTATCCGATCAGCTTCGTTTGTTGGAACAAATGGCGGTCATCATTCGTCAAAAAACAAGCACTGGCCGCGTTCGCAGCATCCTTGAGTTAAAAGGCAAGGGCAAGGAGACCTGGAAGGGGCTTGATGTAAAGACGTATCTTGATAAGGAACTCGGAAAAAAATAACTCCTCCATTTTGGGCCTTGAAAAATACCACATCCGCCCCGGAACTGCCGGAAACGATTTCATCCCCCTTTGACCATCTCATAGGTCGGTACCATCCTCACCCTATTTGCGGCAATTCAGCCACCATCAAAATAAAATTAAAATCAGTTCAGGAGTTATTAGTTTTTTTCCAAACTTTGCTAACAATCTTCCTGTGGGAATCAAAGACAATGGCTCCTTGGAAATCATAAATAACGGCCCTGAACCGGCACGGTGCCGGGCAAAATTTTTCGGCGGATCGAATCATGGTAGCGCCTACTTTTTCCAGCACATCCGGGTAACCCGGCCATATCATTCCAAAGGCATGCCGGGCCGTGTTGGCGTTTAAAATCTCCCGGATCAAGGTTTTATTGCCTGTTTCTTCTTTCACCACATCCGCCAGCCAGTCCATGGTAAGATCCGATTGGGATGCATGGGTATGGGCAAACCCCTGAGCCATTTTCAGTGCTTTGCCGAAAAACACGGCCAGGGTGGCATTGGGGATTTTATTTTCAGCAAGGCTTTCCATGGCCATGCCGAAGAAATCCCCGATCTGTATAAAAGCCTCCGGGTGCAAATTGTACAGGTCGGTGAAAACCGCTTGGGAAAACCGCTCGGTTCGCCTTCCTGTGGTCAAAAGCACATGGTCGCATCCACACGCCCGGGCCACGGCCATGGCCGACCGGATGGTGGCGGTGTAGGCCTCGTGGGATAAGGGTTTTACAAGCCCTGTGGTGCCCAGAATGGACAAGCCGCCTACTATACCCAGCCGGCGGTTCAGTGTTTTTTCGGCCAGTGCTTCGCCGTTCTCCACAAAAATTTGCGCGCTCACCCCGGCATTGCTGTGATACTGGTTGAGCACCTGCAAGGCGGATTCCCGGATCATCTTCCGGGGTCCGGGATTTATGGCAGGTTCTCCCGGCGGTATCTCAAGGCCGGGTTTGGTGACCATGCCCACGCCTTTGCCGCCAATGATCTGCACAGTACCGGGTTCATCGGTCAGGCTCACTCCGGCACCGATCCTGGCCCGGTGGGTGATATCCGGGTCATCCCCTGCATCCTTGACCACCACGGCCCGGACCAGATCATTGCTCCAGCATACCGAGTCAACGAAAATTTCAAGAACCTGGCCGTTGAGCAGATTGACGGTTACCGATCCTGGAACCTGCTTTGTGAACAGGTACACCAGGGCCGCTTTTACTGCAGCCGCGGCTGCCGTGCCCGTGGTAAATCCTATACGTAATTTTTTTTTCTCTCTATCCGGCAATCCAGTACACAAATCCCACAAAAACAATACTTGCCACCCGGAACCCCTGGCCCATAAGCAACATGGAAAGTCCCATGCCCGGTGAAAAAATTCCCATGTACCGGGGCAGCTGGTGCCGGATGGCCCGGATGGGAAACGCGATGATATTGCCTAAAAGCAGTGCAATTACGGTCTGTTTCACGGTGATGGTGCCGGCATCCATCAAGGCCCCTGCTGCGGCAAACCCTGCGGTGAATTCCGAGGCAAAGCTTAATACCACCACACTCAGGGACTGGGCCGGGACAAAATTCTGCACGGCAAACCGGGTCATAAAGGTTTCAATGGCATCAAAGGCGCCTGCCGCAGTGAGTACGTAGACCCCGGTGTAAACCGGAATCACAAAGGCCACCACCCGGGTAAACCGGGCCGGCAGCTTTTCCTTTAAAGACTGCATCAAAGGCGTTTTCTTTTTTGAAATGCCCTGGGCTTCCCCGGCCTGTACATCGTCAATTACCTTCGTCCCTGGGCTTTGGGCCCCCACAAAAAAGTGTCCGAACAGGACGAACAAAAACGTACGGACACAGTTGGCCAGAAAGGTCAAAAGGAAATAGAGCAACCCTGCTGTACGCGTTAAAGGCAGCACAATAAAAAAAGTCGTGGGCAAGTGCAGAAAATAGGCCGGGAACTGATTGATAAAGTTGGTCAAAAAAAGTTGGCGCCGGGTGATCTGCTTTTCCTTGTAAAAATCCAGGAGCATGGCATTGGCAGACACCCCTGAAAAAAAGGCAGCGGTAAATGCGGCAGAACACCGGGTTCCTAAGTTGGCGAACCTGAAGACCGGCGCAGCCAGAGCACCCAGTGTACGGGTCCAGCCCGTATCATCAATGGCCTGGGCCACCACAAGACCGATGCAGACAAAGGCCAGCATCCGGGAAAGCGGCCAAAACAGACGTCCGGGCAATTTTGCCACGGTGACACCCTCCACCCAGGCAAGGCCTGCGCCAAGCACGATTCCTGTGATCACAAGTCCGGCTATCAGCGCCAGGCCGTTATTCTGTTTTTTTTTCATTTTCGACACAATGCCCGCTTTTCTTGGATATGATCAGGGTCCAGTAATCGGGTTTTTTCTCCTGAAATACATTCATATTACTGATAATCTGCTCGCCTTCAAGCCCGCATTTGACAATGCCCACACTTTTATCGGCCAGGCCTGCCTCATCCAGGGCCTTTGCAATGTCTGCGGCATTTTTATACGCCTTGAGAAAAACCACATTGTCCGCACGGTTGCTCAGTTCCCGGAACTTATCCCCGCCCGTGACACCGGACAAAAGGACCAGGGACTGTTCTCCTTCCACCAGAGGCGTGTTGATACGGGCCGCTGCAGCCTGGTAAGAGGTGATGCCCGGAATGGAACAGATTTCAATGTGCGGGGCAAGTTTTTGGATCTGTTTAATCACATATCCGTAGGTGGAGTAGGTCATGCAGTCCCCAAGGGTGATAAAGGCGGTATTTTTGCCCTGCTCCAGCACCTTGATCACGGTTCCGGCATTATCCTGCCACGCCGCTTCCATGACCAACTTGTCCCGGGTCATGGGAAAAGGCAGTATTTGAATGGGAACACCCGCCTTTAAGTGGGGCTTGGCAATCTCAACCGCCTGACTGTGGGAGTTTTTTGCAGCGGATGCGGCAAACACCATGTCCACCTGGCTCAAAATTTTAACAGCTTTCAAGGTGATGAAATCCGGGTCTCCGGGGCCCACACCAATGCCGTACAAAATGCCCTGGGTCATTTTATTTCCTTTCACCGGCAATGCGTGCCAATGCATTCAGCACACTTGCCGCCACATTGGAGCCGCCTTTAAAGACAGCCTAATCTTTATGAGTAACTTTATTTCCCAAGTATGTAGTAACGGCTTTCCACTGCTCATCTGTGATGTCATGCCTGCTCGTGGGAGCATATCAACACGAACGGTCTTAAAAGTCTATATTTTTCAAGCTTGTTTTGGCAATTTCAGATGCGACCGGTCTTTTCAACCCGTTTACGGTTCACCCCAAGGTCTGAATCTCCTGTACGGGATACCGGTTTCTTTCAGAATGAAATTTTTGTATTTTGCTGTTGGCAAAATTTTTATTTAATACTGGGTTTACACTATTTTTAATTATTGTTAATGCACCCCTCAGTTAAGTAGTGCTTGAACGGGAATCTGTGTTTGGAGGACTATGTACTTGTTGGTAATAATATAGTTGCAGGAGATACCCATATGAAAATTTTGATTGCAGAAGACGATGCCATGCTTCAGGCTATGGCAGATACTTTGATGGGGCATTGGGGATACAACTTTGATCTAGTTTCAAACGGCAGGGAAGCCGTGGAAAAAGCTATGGCATGCAACGGAGATTATGATCTGTGCCTGATGGATATCGATATGCCGGTGATGAACGGATTTGAAGCCACAAGGCTGATCCGGGAAAAAGTGAAGTATTTCCCCATCATGGCAATAACCGGAAACCCTACGGCAAAGCGCAAATTTTTTGACGTCGGTATGGATGATTTTTTAGGAAAGCCTTATGCTATTCGCGATTTGCAAAATAAAATCAACAAATTAACTGTTAAATATTACCAACACCAGTAACCAGGACAGCCCCAGTGGTAATAGGGCCAGTGGGACGGCCGGTCATCGTCTCTGAGGTGCAGCTCTCCGGGCCGCTGGGGCCACATATGCAGCTCTACCACATCCACCAGGGGATAGACGTACTGAATTTCCCCTAGGGGCTGGGTGCGCATCTCTCGGATTCGTCCGGCCAGAGTGATCTCCCTGTCTGCTTTATAGACCAGCGGATCCAGGAACCCGGGATTAAGGGCCAGGAAGCGCCCCTCTGTTTTATCAGATTGCGGGGGGCGCCGGTTCCGGTCTGATGAGATCTGCAGCACCTCAATGAGGGTGCCCTCCTCAAGGGGCTTGGTGCTGATGATCCGGCCGGACCAGAGTATCATCTTTCCTAAAAAGGCATCCGGGGTCTTAAGAACGGCGCTAAGCTCTGCCTCGGGGGTGGCCTGTTGGGCCACCGGCTTTGAAATAACACCGGCACATCCGGCAAGGGAGATGAGAGCTAAAGCAATGAGGCCTGTTTTTAGCCATTGGGTCGGCATGGTTCACTCCTTTGAATGAGATATGACAATATGGGAAAAGATATTGCATTTTTTAAAAAAATAAAAGTGCAATCTCAAGAAGTTTGCCTTGAATTATCTTATTTTCTTTCACCGGCAATGAGTGCCAACGCATTAATTACACTTGCCGCCACATTGGAGCCGCCTTTGCGGCCCACATTTGAGATATAAGGTATGCTGGTTTTTATCAGGGCGGCCTTGGATTCCGCCGCATTGACGAACCCCACGGGAAGCCCCACAACAAGGGCCGGATCAGCCGCGTTTTCTTTTATCATGCTCAGCAGATGAAGCAGGGCCGTGGGGGCGTTACCCACCACATAGATGCCGTTTGCCATCATGGGCGCGGCCATTTCCACAGCCACCCGGGCCCGGGTCACACCCCATTCCTTTGCCTGGGACGCCACCCGGGGATCAGCCATGAGGCATTCACACCTGCTGCCAAAGGCTGCCAGAGGTTCTTTGCGGATACCGGCTTTGGCCATGTTGGTGTCCGTGATCACGGTGCACCCGTTCCGGATGGCCCTGATTCCGGCTTCCACTGCGTCCCTGGAGATCCTGACCATCTCCATGTATTCAAAATCCGCTGTGGTATGGATCATGCGCTGCACAATTTTCCACTCATCCGGGGCAAAATTGTGGGGGCCAGCCTCCGCGTCAATGATGGCAAAGCTTTTTGCTTCGATTTCATGGGGCTTCATTTACGAAAAGTTTCCTTTGGTTCTGATATTGAAAACACGCCTGCACAAAATGTTGCGGCAGGTCCGGGTTGCTTTTAAAATGCAGGTGCAGGTAGCTGCCAAGGGTCCGGTTCACCTCAAACCCCGGCACGGCCCGGGTGCCGCCGGTCCGGTCGCAGGCATTATACACACTTTTTTCCCCATGGTCATCCAGGCTGGAGTAATGGAACTCATGTCCCCGGGCTGTGACACCTGCCGGTCCGAGAATCGTGTCCCGGTTCAACCTGATTTCCCGGTATCCAAGGGCCCGCAGCGTTTTGGACATGCGGCAGGTAAACCCGAAACACCCCACCATGTCGTGGTATTGCCCGTCCAGGTCTTCCAGGGTGCGGCAAAGGGTCATGAACCCGCCGCACTCCGCATAAATGGGCATACCGTTTTTGCATGCCAGGGAAACAGCCTGCCTGAATCCGGTATTTTCCGCAAGGGTTGAGGCATGCAGTTCCGGATATCCGCCGCCAAGATACAGGCCGTCTATGTTGTCCGGAAGATCCGGGTCCGAAAGCGGCGAAAAATAAATAATCTGGGCCCCGGCCTGTTCCAGCAGTTCAATATTTTCAGGATAATAAAAACAGAAGGCCGCATCCCGGGCCAGGGCGATGCGCACAAACGCCGGTTTTTTTTCCGGGGGCGCCGGCGTATCTGTGCAGACCCGGGGCAGTGAATCCAGCAGGGCATCAAGATCCATGCAGCTTTCCACCAGATCGGCAAGGGCATCCTGCATCTGATCGCCAAGCCCATGGTCGTCACTGGTGACAAGGCCCAAATGCCTGGATGGAATTTCAATGTCCGGATTCCGGCCCACTCCGCCAAGACAGGGCATCCTCACATTGCCCGCCAGGGCCTGGGTCAGATAGTCCAGGTGGACGGGACTGCCCACCTGGTTGAACAGAACCCCTGCGAATTTAAGGTCCGGGTCAAAATTTTCAAACCCCTGGACCAGGGCCCCGGCGCTTCGGGCCATGCTGCGGGCATCCACCACCAGCAGCACGGGCAGATCCAGCCATTTGGCCATCTGGGCCGTGGAACCGGCTTCGGTTCTGCCGTCATACCCGTCAAACAGGCCCATCACCCCTTCCACCACGGCAATGTCGGACTGTCCGCTGTTTTGCTTAAAAATCTCCAGGTTGGTCTGTTTTTTCAGCATCCATCCGTCCAGGTTCCTGCCGGCAACATCTGTGATGAAGGTGTGGTGCCCCGGATCAATGAAATCAGGGCCTGTTTTAAAGGGTGCAACCTGCAGTCCCCGGCGCTTGAATGCAGCCATCAGCCCCAGGGTAATGGTGGTCTTGCCGCACCCGGAGTGAACGCCGGCAACCACGATCCCCTTCATTTGACACCGCTTTTTTCAAGGGCTCCGGGATAAAGAATATCGGCAATGGTGTGAATGCCTTTGAGCAGATCCATGGTGGGCCGGGATACGATCGTTTCATCCACAATGAAAATCTGATTTTCCTTTACCGCCCGGATCACGTCAAAGCCGGGCTCGTCTTTGATCATCTCTAGTGTGGGCTGGTTCATGACGCCTTTCTGGGCAAGGTATGCATCAATCTCATGGGCATGGGATAAAATCCGCTCTTTGCCGTAAAAGGCGATATTGGTGCCTCTCACGGCGGGCGCGTCTTGGGCAAGGTTTACACCGCCTGCTGTTTCCAGGGCAAAAATAGCCATGGAACCGGGTGTAAAGGTTTTCATCCGGGAATGTATGGCCTCAAAATAGACCTGTTTTTTATCCGGAATCGCCCGGGTCACAGCCGTAATCTTTGCAATTTCATCCTTGAATGAGAAGACCATCTGCCGCGCCTGATCAACTTTGCCGGTGAGAATGCCCAGATCCAGCCAGTAGTCAAACATCTGGTCCACACTGCCGGGCTGAAGGGAAACAACAATAATACCTGATTTTTCCATACCCTTTACCAGGGCGGTATAGGCCCGGTCGATCATGGGCCGGATCAAAACCAGGTCCGGCTGGGCAGCCATGAATTTTTCCAGTCCGTCATGGTAGGAATATCCCGGTTTTCCCGCCCATTCGTCCATGGGACAAACCCCGATGATTTCATCATCAAGCCCCAGGGTTTTCAAATTTCGGGTATGGGCACCGTACAGGCTGATAATCCTGGTAAAGGGCGCATTAACCTGGATGCTGCGTCCCCCAGCATCCGTAACAACATTGCCGGCATGGCTTTGCACTGGCACGGTCAAGACCCCAAAAGCCACAAAAATAACTGCTGATATGTATTTTAACGTTTTCATTATAAGAATACCACCTGTCTGCATTTGATCGTTTCATCGTAATACACTTTGGATGACACTTGAAAGACCTTATAAATTACCGATTCAGTTAAAATTTCATCCACCGGCCCATGGGCAGCGATCCGCCCATTTTTTAAAAACAGCAGGGACCGGCAGAACCGGGCAGCCAGATTAAGATCCTGCATAACACTGATCACGGTCAGACCGTTGTTTTTCACCCTGTCCGCAACCAGGGTCATGAGCGCCAGGGTATGGCGGATGTCCAGGTTGGAAAAGGCCTCGTCCAGGATCAGGCAGGGCGCGTCCTGGGCCAGTGCCCTGGCAAAGACCACGCGCTGGCGTTCCCCGCCGGACAGCTCCGTAACCTGGCGAAGGGAAAAATCGCTGATCCCCGTGGCAGACATGGCCTGGTCCACCAGTTCCCGGTCCTTTGCACCAGGCCCACTGAACCGGCCCAGATGGGGATACCGGCCCATCATTACCACCTGGTCCACGGTAAAGGGAAAGTTCACCGAAAAATCCTGGGGCACCAGAGCACATTTTTTTGCAAGCTCCCAGGCGTTGAAATCATCCAGGTGCCTGCCGTTCAGCAGGATATTGCCGGTTTTCGGTTTCAGGTGTCCTGTGATCAGGTCAAGCAGGGTGGTTTTCCCACTGCCGTTGGGCCCGAGTACACCATGGAAGACCCCGGTCTTTATTTCCAGGCTGATCCCTGAAAAAATGGGATGGTTTTCATAGGAAAAACAGATATCCTTTAATATATATCCCATGGGCCTTAAAACTTTTGTTTTCCGGAGAACTGCCGTTTAAACACATAACAGAAAAACGGCCCCCCGATCAATGCGGTGAGTACCCCGATAGGCAGTTCCGAAGGCAGTACGGCCCGGGTAAAGGTATCTGCACACAGCAGCAGCACCGCCCCTGCCAGAAGGGAAACCGGCATCAGCCACTGGTTGTCCGCCCCCACAATCGGGCGCATCATATGGGGCACTAAAAGCCCTACAAATCCGATGATGCCGGACACGGACACACACACTGCCGCCATGAGTGAGGCTGCGGCCAAAAGAATCAGACGGGATTTTTTCACATCTACGCCCAGGGAGGCGGCAGCCCGGTCGCCCAAGGCCATAAGATTCAAGTCCCTGCCAAAACACAGGCACACCACAGCGCCCAGGCTCACAAAGGCAAGGGAAAGCCCTGCATCCTTCCAGGTCTTGGCGGCAAAACTGCCCATGAGCCAGAAAATGATCACAGAGACCCGTTCATCCGCCGCATATTTTAAGAAACTGATCCCGGCTGAAAGAATAGCGGCAACGATAATACCCGAAAGAATCAGGTTGCCGGATGAATACCCGCCGGCAGTGCCGCCGGACAGGTACAGCACCACGGCCAAAGTCATAACAGCACCGGCAAAGGCGCACAGCCCCACACTTAAACCCGGAAAATAACTCAAGTTGAAAAAAAAGGCCACACAGGCCCCAAAGGCCGCACCTGCTGAAATGCCAAGGGTATAGGGATCAGCCAGGGGATTTTTCAAAATCCCCTGGAACACCACCCCGGAAACAGAGAGCCCGGCCCCCACAATGGCGGCTGTAAAAATTCTGGGAAGGCGCACATCCCAGATAATGGCCGACGCCAGCGCATCTGCAGGGCCCCGGCCCCAGAGCTTTTCCCAGATCACGGCCAGCACCTGTGCAAAGGGCAGGCAAACCACGCCCATGGCCGCAGACAAAACAATGACCCCGCCCAGCAGCAGGCCAAGAATAATTGCCACCCGGGCGGGGGCGCTTTTTATGCCTGTTGCAGCTGGCATGGTTAACAAACTTCCTTTCAGCTTCTATTTAAGATGTTCCATTGCCTTTGCCAGCTGACTTACCCAGATGTCGGCAAATTCATCATATTCAGCAGTACCTTTAAGCACGGTCTGACAGGAGAATCCAGCCTTGGTGAGCTGGGATTTCCAGGAATCTTCTTCATCGCCTGCCATATCATTTTTGGCATGGTCCCCGGCAACTGACATAAAGGGCATTACCCATACTTTTTTAGCCTTTTTAGCCTTAAGCCAGGCAATGACATCCCCAAGTTCAGGATACCCTTCCACAGTGCCCATGATGATGTTGGGGTCTTTTTGCTGAACCTGCCAGTTCATCCCGGAGTAGTAAATATTCCCCGGATGGTGGGTGCCATGGCCCATGAGCACAACAGGTTCATTTGCCTTACGCGCCTTGGGCAGCGTGGCAATGACAGCGTCAACCGCTTTGGCAACCGTGTCCTGGGCACCCAGCATGGGAAAGCCTAAAATGAGCCTGTCAAAACCACCGGGCATGGCCTTGAAACCATTCACGGTCATGGTCAGCTCATGGTACTCTTCTCCCGGGATAGTGTGAAGGGACTGCACTGCCACATGGGTGTAGCCTTGGTCCATCATTTTGGCCAGTGCCTGGGTCGGGGAAAGAATAATCTCACCTTGGTTGGCCAGTTTATGCCGGATAATATGAGAGGTATAGGCCCAGACCACATCAACCCCGGGAAACGCCTTTTTTACTTTTGCCTCAATGTTTTGAAAAGAGACCTTTGCTGAGGCCTCGCTGGTGCCAAATGCCACCAGCAGAATGCCTTTTTTCATCTTTCTTGCTTCTTTGTGGGCATATGCATTTGCTGCACACAAAACCATGGCCAAAACAACTGCTGCGGAAATCAATTTTTTCATACAATGTTCTCCTGATTACCCTGGATGTTAATAATAAAGCGCTGTAAGCCATCCGGAACTTGCACCGCGCACTAAAAAAACCGGCAGGGACATATTTGCCTAGACATTCCTGCCGCCATTCGACCCGAGGAGGCGATCCCGCATACAGGACTCCCAAAAAAACAAAACAGCCCTTCAAGCCATAAAGGACTTGAAGGGCTGCACCCAGTTTTCTTGGCCCTTGTAATTATTTAAGTCTGCATCGACGGTTCCCTCCGCACAACGCACATAATCAGTTCAGGCAGGTCTTCTGGCTCCCGGATCATTCAAATCCCTGTGCCTTCCCATGCGCCTTAAAAACGCACAGTGGCAATGTGCAGGTCTTGTCCCCGGTTACAGCGGCGGGACCGCTCCCGATTTTAACGGGATTCCCTGTTAGGCCCAAACGGGCGCCTCAACACAGGGCCTATGATCGCGCAATAAGAGGCCCCTGTCAAGTGGGCTTTGGGGATGGCAGTGCTGATGAAGCATTTCAATTTGATTCATGTCAATCTTCGCTAATATACGCTTCAATCCTCAGAAAGACTGGGCCAATATCCGAAAGTTTACCATCCAATTCCTTATCCATTAGGTGTATATGCTGTCATATATCTGACTATTGTGGAAGACGAACTATGACGGCACTGGTTATTTTTCTTGTGAGTTATCTGGGAATTGCCATGGGACGAATCCCCGGCCTGGCCGTGGACAGGGTGGGCATTGCCATTCTGGGGGCCATCGCCATGGTTGTCTTCGGCGGGGTATCGCCCCAGGAGGCGGTACGTTGCATTGACTTTCCAACCCTCTGCCTTTTGTACGGGCTGATGATTATTTCGGCCCAGCTGCGTCTTGGCGGATTTTACACCGCTGCCGCTGAAAAAATCCTTGGGTTTTCCGACCGGCCCCGTTTGTTTCTTCTGGTGAGCATGTTTGTTTCAGCCTTGCTGTCCGCCCTTCTTGCCAATGATATCATCTGTTTTGCCATGGCACCGATCCTGGCCTATTCTCTCAAACGAGCCGGATTGAATCCTGTTCCCTTTTTGCTGGGTCTGGCCGTGTCGAGCAATATCGGGTCTGCGTCCACACTGATCGGGAATCCCCAGAATATGCTCATCGGCCAGATGGGACATCTTTAGCCTCGTCCCACTTCGGCTGGCGTACCTGCCAACTCAATCAATGGCATCTTTACACTTTTTTTCATGAAATAACCTCCCCAAACGGGCTGCGCCCAATTAGTCATCGCGGCCAACCCAGCCGCAGGAATTGCCTTCTGTTGAGATTGCATTTAGGTAATATTTTGTTTATTCTTTACTTTCAATGCTGTGTAAAACTATATTACATACATACCGTATGTATGTCAATGAGGAATTTATGCGAAAGGTCAAACAACCTGATCACGGCCCAGGGAACAAGCAGGATGAACGTAGCCGCCACACCACCGGCCGCCTCCTTGCCGAAGCACGGCGTTTGTTTGCCGAACACGGATTCTCAGGGGTATCGGCCGAGCAGATCGTGGCAGCCGCAGGGGTTACCCGCGGAGCCCTGTATCATCATTTTGACGGAAAAAAGGGGGTGTTCCGCGCAGTGCTGGAACAGGTGCAGGCTGAGATTGAGCAGCGTGTGAAGGCCGCAGTGGACCGGGCCCAAGACCCTATGGAGATGCTCATCGCCGGAAACGACGCGTTTTTAGCGGCCTGTCTCGACCCCGGCCTGCAACGCATTTTACTCACCGACGCACCGGCTGTGCTGGGTTGGGAAGAATGGCGGGCGGTTGACGAGGATTACGTACAGGGTAAGTATCGCGCCTTTTTGGGGCAGCTCATGGACGATGGCGTACTTCGGCCTTTCCCTGTTGATGCCCTGGCTCATATCATATCAGGCGCGGCCAATGAGGCGGCGTTTTGGGCGGCCCGGGCAGACGACCCCGAAACCGCCCTGGCCCAGGCCCAAAAAACCATGGCCGTGATGATCCGCTCTTTGAGCGCCTGAGGCGGGATTTAGGCTCGGTCATATCACCCACATGGGCTGTGAGCCCACAACGAACAATGAAACTAAAGACACCAACAATGCGGGCTAAAATAGGCGCCCCAGGCGCTTCGCCCTCTTGTTTCCTGTATCTTGTCTCTAGTTTCTTATAAAAGGAACCTTAACCCGATGTTTTCGATTACACCTGCAAAAATACTCTTGATTACGGCCCTGTCTTTAAGTGCCGCGCTGTTAGGATTATTTGACAGGCTATATGCCTGGCAGTGGCAGCATATTCAGTTGCATTCAACAATAGAAACGCTTGGCGGTATGACTTCCTGCCTAATTTCCATAATATTGTTCATCCAGTCCCGGGAAAAGCTGGATGCCAGTTTAGTCATGCTGGCGACAGGATTTGCCAGCATGGGCGTGCTTGATACCGCCCATGCGATAAGCCAGCTTGGAGACTCTTTTATTTTTCTTCACAGCGGGGCCAGTTTATCAGGCGGTTTCTTTTTTGCTTCGGTCTGGTTCAGCAAAGGACGACGATTTGGAAGCCTTAATGAACTGCGGTTCATATACTTTGGATTTATCATCCTGTCGGTTTCAATCGGATTGAGGGCCCTGCTGTTTCCAGGCGATGTGCCTCAAATTATGCCATTGTTTGACGGTAGATTTACCATGGCAGCAGTCCTGATCAATATAACGGCAAGCCTTTTGTTTATTGCCTCAGTATTCAAGTTTTATCAGGTGTACCGGCAACAAGGAGACCCGCGGGATCTGCTTTTCGCTTGTCTGGCGTATCTGTTTGGAATTGCCGCGATGATTTTTCCATTTTCAAGCCCCTGGAACGGTATGTGGTGGGTCTGGCATCTGGTACGGCTGTCCGCTTTTTTAACTACGCTTGTCTTTATTGCCCGGCAGTATGGAAAATATCTGGGAATAGATGAGGGTGAAAACAAAAAGAATCGTGAATAATGAGAATTTTGTCCTGGCTGCATAACTGCCCCCGGTATTTGGCCTTTTGGGTGCTGGCTGACGTAATTTATTTTTTTTTTATATATTTATTTCTGGGAACAGGTATTCCATTAAGCCTCTCCCAGTTTATAATTGTCCATTTGCTGGGCATTGCCGTGGGAACCATGGTCATGTTCGCGGGCTTGGGAGGGGGGGTGCTCTGGATACCGGTCTTGACTTTTTTAGATATCAGACCTTCTGACGCGGTTGCCATCTCCATATTTACCCAGATTGCCGGAAAAGGGACAGGCTCATTGACCTACCTTTTTAACGGGATGGTTGACATGGAAAAAACTAAAAGCTTTATTCCCATGGCCTTACTGGGCGTGACCCTGGGATTTTTAGCAGGCTTTTTTACACCTGTGGCCTATGAACGATTCCTGCTCTACATCTTTTTACTGATTGCGGGCTATCTGCTGATGAGAACCATTCAATCCCTTAATACCCAGGATTCGGAAACAGAAAAAAAGATTCCCATAGATACCATTCCCATAGATACCATTCCCAATTTAAGACAAAGCTATCCTGTTGTGATTCTCTCCTCTTTTTTTACAGGCCTTTTGAGCATTGGTAATACGGATTGGCTCATCCCCCATATGACGCTCAAGCTCAATATGGAGACATCCCGGGCCGTGGCCACCAGTTTATTCATCATGTTTGTAACTATTTTATTTTACCTGGTACTGGTCTGTATCAGTGTCTGGGTTGGGAACGCATCCTGGCCCCATGGGACATCTTTGCTATTTGCAACCTGCAGCGGTGTTATTATGGGGGGGCAAATCGGTACCCGTTTAATCCGTATTCCATGGCTGAAGCGGCATCAAAAACATACCTTCATTATTTTGCTGGCGATGTCCATCATTCACTTGATTTGGTAGAAAAAAAATCTGGAGAAACAACCGAGAAAATGATGTTGTCCCGGTGATATGAATTTACGCGAACACCGTCAACGGGGACGTGATTTTCATACAGTGTTTCATCCAGCCATTCGATTCTTTTTACGGGGGTTTTTAAACCGGTTTGCCGGTATTTGAGCAAGGCTTCTTTGATGGTCCATATTTTCAGGATGGTTTCAAGGTCTGCCCCGGCGTATG
>NZ_JBFXHE010000030.1:0-21898 GCF_050177295.1 Desulfobacter sp. | reverse complement strand
CCGGCCCAGTTTCAGATTGTACTTTTGCAATACAGGATCGTGTACGGCCTGGGGCATACTGGGTTCATAAAAATTGTTGGAAAGAGCGGCAAAACTGTTTTCAAATCCGGCTTCAAGGGTTGACACAGTTGTTGTTTTTTTCATATATGTGCTCCTTTTTGTTGCCTCTCCGGAAGGCTGTTTTTCATTATCCTTATTTCTAACGATAATGCATGAATACGAAGACGTCATCATCCATATACGTTTCTTTTACACCATGGCATTTTTTTTGCTGTTGCTATCAGTTGAAAAGGCTGGTATTTGACTGAAAACAACTATAATAAAGGCTTTTTTCATGGCTAATAGTCTTTACATCACGCCCACTGAAACCCGAAGCGGAAAATCCCTCATCGTTCTTGGCATCATGCAACTTTTGCTCAAAGATATCCGGATTGTGGGGTTTTTCAGGCCCATTATCAACCCGGTTGAAAAAGGTGCCAGAGACCATGATATTAATCTGGTTCTTTCCAACTTTAACCTAGCGCTGCAGTATGAAGAAACCTATGCCTATACCCTGGAAGAGGCCAAACAGATGGTCAATTCCGGCCGCCAGGCAGAGATGATGGAAACCATTTTGAACAAGTATAAGGCCCTTGAGGAAAAAAGCCGTTTTGTGCTGTGCGAGGGCACTGATTTCGCAGCCGGTTCCGAAGCCTTTGAATTTGATATCAATGCCAAGATTATATCAGACCTGGGGTGTCCGGCCCTGGTGGTCTCCAATGGATATAAAAAAGATGCCGAACAGGTAATAAGCTCGTGTCAGCTCGCTGTGGAAAGCTTAAACCACAAGGGGGTGGATGTGCTGGCCGTGATGGTTAACCGGGTGGTGCCCGAGTCTTTGTATCGTATGAAAATCGCTTTGGACAGGGCAATTGACCGACCCGAAGTCCTGGTTTATACTATTCCTGAAACCCAGGCGTTAAGCCGTCCTTCGTTTCGGGATCTGATCCCGGCCGTGGATGCCCAGGTTTTGTACGGCAGGCAGGGGCTTGAAAATCAGATTTCAGGATGTGTGATTGCGGCCATGCTGGCCCCCAATTTTCTGGCCCACATTAAAAAAGACTACCTGGTCGTTACTTCCGGGGACCGGTCCAGCATTGTTATCACCTGCATTGCCTCCCGGCTTTCCATGACCTATCCCGATATCGCAGGCATCCTGGTCACCGGCGGCATTCCCATTCCCGATTCCATCATTCGGCTTATCCAGGGCTGGAAGGAGCTGCCGGTGCCCATTCTGCTGACCCGGATGGATACCTATACGGCTGTCAAGGCGGTTGACCAGATTTACGGCAGGATTTCTCCGGATGATCCCCAACGCATTGCCCTGGCCCTGGGTGTTTTTGAGGCAAATGTGGATGCCGGTTCTTTAAGGCAACGGCTGGCAGCCAGAAAATCGGTGCGCATCACACCCCAGATGTTTGAATACAGCCTTATTGAGAAGGCCAAAAAGGATCGCCAGCATATTGTACTGCCCGAAGGCAGCAGCGACAGGATTCTTAAAGCCGCTGATATTCTTCTGCGGCGCTCATTCTGCGATATCACCATTTTAGGCAAGTCCGAAGCGGTTGAACGCAGGGTCAAGGAGCTGGGACTGAACCTGTCCCAGGCCCGGATTATCCAACCCGATGCCAGCCCCTGGCTGGACGATTATGCCCGGACCTATTTTGAATTACGCAAACACAAGGGCGTGACCCTGGACATGGCCAGGGACACCATGACAGATCCGTCTTATTTCGGCACCATGATGGTGCATAAAGGCAATGCCGACGGCATGGTATCAGGCTCGGTGAACACCACGGCCCACACCATTCTTCCGGCTTTCCAGATCATCAAGACCCTGCCCGGCTCCTCCATTGTGTCGTCTGTTTTCCTCATGTGTCTGAAAGACAGGGTCCTGGTGTTTGGCGACTGTGCTGTCAACACCAATCCCACGGCTTCCCAACTGGCCGAAATTGCGGTGATTTCAGCCGGGACCGCTTCCATTTTCGGCATTGAGCCCCGGGTGGCCATGCTCTCCTATTCCACTGGATCTTCAGGAACAGGCGCAGATGTGGACAAGGTGATCCAGGCCACGGCCATGGCCCGGGAAAAGGCCCCGGATCTTCCCATAGAAGGCCCTATTCAGTATGATGCTGCCATTGACCCGGCCGTGGCCATGACTAAGCTGCCCGACTCCCAGGTGGCCGGACGGGCCACAGTATTCATTTTCCCGGATCTGAACACTGGAAACAATACGTACAAGGCTGTCCAGCGGGCCTCGGAAAAAACCGTAGCCATCGGCCCCGTGCTCCAGGGACTGAAACGGCCCATTAATGATTTAAGCCGGGGATGTACAGTGCCGGATATTGTGAACACCGTTGCTATAACAGCCATCCAGGCCCAGGCCGGGAAAGTGCAAATCTAAGAAAAATCTATTATGAGTATTGCCGGACTGCAGCGCATGTGATATTTCCCCTGTGATTCAAGTTAACGGATTGCAAATTAACTGATTCCCATGGAGGAAACCTAACTATGGAAGAATGTCCCTGCGGAAGCAGCCTTTCCTATGCCGAATGCTGTGAACCCGTCATTACCGGAACCCAGCCTGCCCGGACTGCACAACAACTTATGCGGGCTCGTTATTCCGCCTATACAAAGGCTGACACGGACTTTATTTTTAACACCACCCATCCGGATCACCGGGACGGATACGACCATGACAGCACCCAATCATGGGCCCGGGATTCCGAATGGCTGGGCCTTGAAATCGTTGCAACAGAAGCCGGCTGTTCCGAAGACCAGGAAGGTACGGTTGAATTCATAGCCAGTTACCGGGCAAACGGCATTGTTCAAAATCACCATGAACTTGGCCGGTTTTCAAAGCAGGACAATGCCTGGCTGTTCACCACCGGTGATATGGTGAAACCCAAACCTGCTGTTTCCACCAAGGTGGGCCGGAATGCGCCCTGCCCCTGCGGCAGCGGCCGCAAGTATAAAAAATGCTGCGGTAAATAAAAAAATTAATGAGTTGCCGCAGGAACTGCCATATTTAAAAGGTGTTCCTGCGGTCATTTGATGATCTTGGGCTTAAAATGTGATTATTCTGTATCCTTTTTCGATGAACGCGCCCATGGAGGGATGGTTGGCCATATCCCCAACCAGGGGAATTCCTTCCTTTTCAATGGGACCAAGGGCTTCAAGTTTGGTTGCGCAGGCCTTGCAGGCACCGTAAATAAGGCCGGCATCCTTGGCTTTTTTGTAAAGGGGGTTTAAAAAATGCCCTGATTCGGACATAGGCCCCACAAGCTTGACAGCTTCACCTTCCAGAATAATGAGTCCTTCCTGGCCCCGCTGTTTCAGGTCAAGCCCGTTGAGAAGCACGTGGATAAAGCATAAAGGGTCTCCCCGGAATGCAAATAATACAACTTTTTCCATGATAAAACTCCTGATTTGGTTCTTAATATAAGTTTGTTTGCACCTTATTTATGTTGTGCACCGCAAAGGGTGGCGTCAACCCCTGATTGGAAAAATCTCTTTATTTTACGATTTTCTTAATATATTCTGGAGCGGTATAATGTAAAAAACGGCTCATTCCTCTCAAATTGATCACTGCAAACATAGAAACGTGAACCGTTTCCTGTTGATATGTTCTTTTCTACAGCCATAACAAAACCGATTGATCCGGAAGGCTTCTTTAAGGCCCTCACGACCCTGAAATAATATTGGATTCAAATCCTTAAATTACCTTCGATGGATAGGGGTAACGTATGAAAGAAAAAAAGACAATCATTTTTGCCATTGACGACGATCCGGGGGATCTGGAAATTCTCAGCCGGATTCTGGAAGAGATTCCCGGCTGGGATATAGAATTCAATCCGTTTACAAAAGGGGAAGAATGCATTGCACAGGTAGCAAAACGCCCAATGGATGTTTTGTTCGTAGATTATTATCTGGGTTCAGCAACAGCCCCTGAAATCATAAGTTCTTTAAGAAAGAACAACGACAATCGTCCAATTATTGTTTTGACAGGGAAGGGAAACGAAAAAATTGCCGCTGAAATTACAAGAGCCGGCGCAAATGATTATCTTGTAAAAGATGAATTGACACCGGATTTGCTTCGCAGAACCATTTCCAATACGATAGAAAAAGTTATGGCGCTTCAAGAGAAAGCCATGCTGAAAAAGCAGCTGCAGGAAGCACAAAAGATGGAGGCCATTGGAACACTTGCCGGAGGAATCGCCCACGATTTTAACAATATTTTGTTTCCCATTATAGGGATGGCTGAAATGCTTTTAGAAGACCTTCCTTTGGGAACGCCTGAATGGGAAAACGTAAAGGGAATCGAAACAGCAGGGAAGCGGGGGGCTGAACTTGTAAAGCAGATTCTTGCGTTCAGCCGTCAGCATGAGCATCAATTTTTACCAACCCGCTTTCAATTTATCATGAAAGAGGTACTCAAACTGACACGATCCTCAATCCCCGCAAATATTGAAATGACCCAGGCTCTTCAAAACGACTGCGGTATGGTTCTTGCCGATTCAACGCAACTGCACCAGATCGGGATGAATCTGATTACCAATGCATACCACGCGGTTCAGGACAAAGGCGGCAGGATAGATGTAGAACTCCGGGAGACTGAGATCAATGAGGGATTGGAACACTTGGACCTGGCTCCGGGAAGATATGCTGTCCTGACAGTAAGGGATAATGGAATAGGTATCAAAGAAGAACACCTGGACAGAATTTTTGAACCCTACTTTACAACGAAAGAAAAAGGAAAAGGCACAGGATTAGGCTTGTCAGCCGTTTACGGGATTGTTAAAGAACATGGTGGCGTAATCAAAGTGAAAAGCACCCCTGGCCAAGGGGCATCGTTTCAGATCTTCATCCCCGTTATCGTTTCATTTGCTGAGAAGAATAACCGCCCAAAGGGGGCTTCTATTCCCACAGGCACCGAACATATTTTGCTCGTCGATGATGAAGCGCCTATTGCACGCATTGAAAAACAGATGCTCGAACGGCTGGGATATACCGTATCAACACGAACAAGCAGTCTGGAAGCTTTGGAGGCGTTCAGAAATACCCCCCGCCTGTATGACCTTGTACTCTCAGACATGTCCATGCCGCAGATGACCGGAGACAAACTGGCTGAAGAGATTCTGAAAATCAGATCTGATATTCCTATCATGATCTGTACGGGGTTTTCCGAACGTATCACGCCAGAACAAACTGAAAAGATCGGGGTTAAAGGCTTTCTGATGAAACCTGTGACGAAAATAGATCTTGCAAATGAAGTGCGCCGGATTCTTGATGAAATCAAAATTAACTTTGTCTAATGAATATGGGATCTGAGAATATCTTCTAAATAAAAATATAGAATCAAAGGAGGAATGGATGACTGATCAAATTGACAGCATTAATAAAGCAGTAGCCGATATGACCATGAAAACAGGAAAATATCTGACTTTCTCATTAGAGTCGGAGGAGTACGGAATTGGTATTCTTAAAGTGAAAGAAATCATTGGTATGTTACCAATCACTTCGGTTCCCAGAACTCCGGAATTTGTCAAAGGCGTCATAAATTTGCGGGGGAAAGTAATCCCCGTAATTGATCTTCGGTTAAAGTTCGGTATGACATCAATCTCTTACAATGAAAGAACCTGCATTATTGTAGTCGAAATCAATGCGTCGGGGGCCACTGTTCTAATCGGAATTGTGGTTGATACCGTGTCCGAGGTTTTAAATATAAAAGAAGATGACATTGAGGAAACCCCGGCTTTTGGTACGAAACTGGATACAAGATATATCCTTGGCATGGCCAAGCAGGAGAGGGGCGTTAAAATCCTTTTGAATATAGACAAGGTCCTTTCGTCCGACGAAATGGCTGCTGTTCAACATGCTTCATAACGACCGGTTTAAAAAAGAATAAAGGAGTTTTAAAATGAAAAACGTGAGTCTGGGATTAAAAATCACATATGGATTTTCAGTATTGATCGTCATTGCCGTTGCCCTTGGTTTAATGGCCGTAGTGAATATGCGGACTGTAGGAACAAAAAGTACAATGCTGGCCAATGAATATATACCGGAAGTAGCCGTTGCCATGGAATTAAGTGATGCGGCCAGCCAGATGATGTTTGAAATGAGGGGGTATGGGTATACGGAAGATGAAACGCTTTATCAACAGGGCCAGGCGGCAATGGATTCTGTTGACATGGCCTTGCAAAAGGCTCGTGAGTTAGATGAAAATTCTCAAAATTTACAAAGCCTTAAAGATCAGATTGATATCGCCTCCAAATCGGTTGAGGAGTATAAGATCCTGATAAAGCAGACCGTTGATTCCAACGCCAGGCTGGCGGCCAATAGACGGACACTGAACGAATCGTCCCAAAAGTATATCTCAAATGCGGCTGATTTTTTAACGGGGCAGAACGCAAAATTAAAATCAGATCTGAATGACCGTCAGCAGAAAATCCAATTGGCCACAGCTCTTGTTCATATCGGCTCCAGCGTCAGGGTCACCAATTTTAAAGCCCAGGCAACCAATGATACAGAACTAATGAAAAAAACAATTGCACAATTGGACGGCGTTGCCGAACCGTTAAATAACTTAAGGACTGTGAGCCGTGATGGGGAAGACATCCAAAGGCTGAAATCAATTCAATCTGCGGCGCAAACGTATCAGAAAATCATGGAACAATTTATGATTGAGTTTAATCGCGGCAGCCTGGCAGACCAACGGCTGCTGAGCAGGTACCGGGGCCAGATGGATGAAAATGCCGGGATTTATGTGTCAAACTGCGATGCGTTTCTTGAAGGGCAGCACGAGAAGTTAAATAAGGATATGCTGGAAAGAAATGCGAAAATTAACCTGGTGACCGATATTATTGATCTTGGAAAGGAGACGCAAATAGGGACCTTTAAATCCCAGGCATTGAGAAGCCCTGAAGTCATGAATGCCGCCTTGGATATTTTCCCACGAATAGATCAAAAGCTTGAAGAATTAAAAAAAATCACATATGGGCCTGAATTCTTACAGCAGATAGAGGGTGTTAAGGCGGCGGCCCGGGACTACCGGGCCGCTATGAAAGATTTTCTGGGGAACTGGATTGTTTTGCAGGACTTGGCGGTTAAACTCCAGAACGCCGGCGACAAAGTTCTCGGTGCATGTAAGACTACGGCGAATGCCGGAATCGGAGCAACAGACACGATTGCCAAGGATGCTGTGAAGGCGCTTTCAAGTGCATCTATCCTCATGATTATCGGATTGATCGGCGCGCTTGTCGTAGGTATTCTTTCCGCATTTTTTATTACACGCAGCATTACCAAACCCATTAACAAGATCATTACCGGACTTAACGAAGGTGCAGTGCAGGTGGCTTCGGCCTCCGGGCAGGTTTCCTCCTCCAGCCAGTCCATGGCAGAAGGTGCGTCACAACAGGCCGCATCCATTGAGGAAACCTCTTCATCCATGGAAGAGATGTCGTCCATGACCAAAAAAAATGCCCAGAATTCAAATAATGCCGACGGGTTGATGAAAGAGGTGAATGCGGTTGTGAATACTGCCAACCAGTCCATGAATGAATTAACACGGTCCATGAAGGATATCTCCAAGGCATCCGAGGAAACTTCGAAAATTATAAAAACCATTGATGAAATCGCTTTTCAGACAAACCTGCTCGCTTTGAATGCCGCAGTGGAAGCCGCCCGTGCCGGTGAGGCAGGTGCAGGCTTTGCCGTGGTTGCCGATGAGGTGAGAAATTTGGCAATGCGGGCTGCAGATGCGGCCAAAGATACCGCCTCGCTTATAGAAGATACAGTCAAAAAGGTAAACGATGGGGCCGGCATCGTATCCTCAACCAGCGCGGCGTTTTCCAAAGTGGCGGAAAGCTCGGCCAAAGTCGGATCCCTGGTCGCAGAAATTTCTGTGGCATCAACCGAACAATCCAATGGTATTGAGGAGGTCAACAATGCCATCGCTGAAATGGACCGGGTTGTTCAGCAAAATGCTGCAAATGCGGAAGAATCCGCCTCTGCGGCAGAAGAGATGAGCGCCCAGGCCGAACAACTAAAAGAGTATGTTGATAATCTTGTGATGCTGGTTACCGGTAAAAGGCATTCCAATCGCAACGTGGACGCTCATCACTCTGTTAAGCCGGCGCCTAAAAGCACCCCAGGCAAAACAAGTAATCATAAAGCAAAAGCCAAGGGTCGTCTCTTGGATTCAAGTCGTCCGGATCAAATAATCCCGTTTGATGACGACGAAACCTTTGAAGATTTTTAATAATATCATCAGATTGATGACAAGGGGGGGGGATACCTCCCCCGGGCCCTGTGCCGGCGGTATTCTTAAAAATGTCACAAGAACTTTTAAACTTTGGAAAAGCAAATGTCTTATGAAAATATAATCGCAACGACAGAAAGGCTGGCATCAGAATTGATTTTATCCGATCCGGCTCAGCCGGACTCAATCAAGACGCTGCTGCCCATTCTCAAGAGCATACATGCGCAATGCAAAGCGCAGAATCTATCGTCAGAGGCTGCGCAAATTCTGAAGGCCAGACACATTATTGATGCCATAATAAAAGACGGGCCCCAGGTCAGAAGCAATTTGCTGTCAAATCTTGACATGGTTGTTTCAAATTTCAGCGCGGGACTGAAAGATATGGGTCAGAAAGTGAGCAACGCTTTATCTGTCCAAAAGCCGTTTCAAGCCGATGGTCAAGCCCAACCCGGCGACTACAAAGCACTAGAGGCAAAATTGAATGAGCTTTCAATGCTTATTGCCGGCTTCTGCCCTGGAAAAGACCCCGATATAGAGAGAATGATTCGTAATGTAGAAGATCTTATCAATATTTCTGCACATATTCAGCCGTCGACTTTTTATGATATTTCAAAATTATGTAAACAATATATGGAAAATATGGGCCTCGGCTCTACGTGTAACACAAGACCGGTTGAAGAAGGAATTGTGTTGTTAAAGTCCATATTAAGTCATTTAAAGAGAAAAGAACCTTTTACCTTCGATTATTCCGATGTTCTTGAACTTTTAGAAGAAAACCTTGCCGCGAATGAACGATTCGATGCGCATGTTGATGCGTGTTCGGAAAACGGGTCTGAAGCGGAACCTGAACAGGAGAGTACGCCTGAAAAACTGTCAGACGATGATATTGAAATCCTGACTGACTTTATATCAGAGGCGGAAGATAATCTGAACAACATCGAGGTGTCTTTAATTGAATTGGAGCAGGATCCGGAGAATACAGACATCATAAACGATATTTTCAGACCGTTTCACACCATAAAAGGCGTCTCCGGTTTTTTGTCTTTAGGTAAAATCAACCGGCTGTCCCATGCCACTGAAAATTTTTTGGACAGTGCCAGAAGCGGTGATTTTATAATTACTCATTCCGCTACTGATGCGATTCTTGAGTCCGTTGATTTGTTAAAACAGCTTATCGATAATGTAAAGCAAGGGCTTGTCAGCGGATACCGTCAAGAGGATGGCCACATAGATGTAGATATTTTGAGGGATAAACTCAAAAAGCTTCAGATGTCTTTAACCAGAGGGGGAAAAGAACCTTTAGGTGAAATTCTTGTCAGAAAAAAGGAACTCAAAGAACAGGATATTGATCATGCACTGGAAATCCAGAAAAAACATCCGGAAAAAAAATTTGGCGAAATTCTGATCCAAGATAAAAAGATCGCTCCTGTTCAGGTTGCCTCGGCATTAATGGAACAATCCGCAGTAAAAAAAAGAGTGGATTCTCAAGTTAAAGTCAGCACCCAGAAATTGGACGATCTTGTGGATTACGCCGGTGAACTGGTGATTGCCCAGTCTATGCTGCGACAGCAAACGATGGGAAATTCTGCGTTGACCCAGACGGTTTCACAATTGGGACAGATTGTAAACAATATGCAGAATATTGCCATGTCCATGCGTATGATACCCATTAAAGCCACATTTATGAAAATGATTCGCATCGTAAGAGATTTGTCCCGCAAATCCGGCAAACAGATCAACTTGTCCATGACCGGAGAAGAGACCGAAATTGACAGAAACGTGGTGGATGCCCTTTATGAGCCAATGGTTCATATGATCAGAAACGCCTGTGATCACGGGATTGAATCCGTAGAGGAGCGCACGGAAAAGAAGAAACCTCCACAGGGAAATATCAATCTTCATGCCTATCATAAAGGCGGGAATATTATCATTGAGATCGAGGACGACGGCAAGGGGCTGGATCGGGAGAAAATACTTAAAAAAGCGGCTGCCACCGGGCTGATTACCGGAGAGGCACAGATGACGGATGCCCAGGTTTTTGATCTGATTCTGTCACCCGGATTCTCAACCGCAAACCAAATTACCGATGTATCTGGCCGGGGCGTTGGTATGGATGTGGTCAAAGAGGGAATTGAAAAATTACGCGGACATTTGAATATTGAATCCGAAAAGGCGGTTGGCTCCCGGTTCATTATCAGTCTTCCTCTGACGCTGGCCATCATCGACGGTATGCTGGTCAGGGTTGATGACGAAAAATATGTGATTCCCACCATTGCGATTCAAAAAGCATTCAGGCCAGGGCCGGGTGAATATTTCACCGTAGAAGGAAAAGGTGAGATGATTAAAGATCGTGGCCACCTGGTTCCGCTAATCCGGTTAAATGAGATCTATGGAACAAGCAACCATATTAAATCCGTCGAACAAAGCCTGGTTGTCGTTGTTGAGTCAAAGGAAGAAAGACGCGCTTTTTTGATTGATGAGCTTTTGGCCAAAGATGAGTATGTCATTAAAAGTCTCGGCGGGAATATGGATGATATCCGGGGTATTGCCGGCGGTGCGATCCTGGCTGACGGAAAAATCGGACTGATTCTGGATGTTCACGGCATCTTTTCCATTGTCTCGGAAAAATAGGCGGAGACAGCAGAACTGAGATGAGGATATAATATAGATGAAACAAATTGTCGGCGTTGCAGATATGAAAGTAAGCAATAATCCCGCAGATGATGTGGTCACCTACTCTCTTGGATCATGCATAGGGCTGGTTATTTATGATCCGGTGGCAAGGGTCGGGGGGATTCTTCACTATATGCTTCCGGAATCCGCCATAGACAAAGAAAAAGCAGCCCAAAAACCATTTATGTTCGCAGATACAGGTATCCCGCGCCTGTTTAAAGCAGCTTATACCATGGGCGCAAAGAAGCACAGGGTTAAAATATTTGTCGCAGGCGGTGCTGAAATTCTTGATCAAAATGGTTTTTTTAATATCGGAAAACGTAATTACCTGGCGTTAAAAAAAATGTTTTTTAAAAACAAAGTGATGATTGATAAGCAGGACGTGGGCGGGAATATCAACCGGACAATCCGAATTGAAATTGCATCAGGTGATATTTTCCTGAAAACCTCAGGATCTCAGGAAGTGAAAATATGACAGCACTGGATAAAATGATTCGTGAGATAAAGGATTTAACGCCCATGCCGGCCATCGCCAACCGTTTGCTCGAGATTGTTGAAAAGCCGGATAGTTCAATGAACGATATTGCCCGGATAATTCAATATGACCCTGTCATGACTATAGACATTCTTAAAATCTGCAACTCAGCATATTCGGGGTTAAAAACGCCTGCAGAGTCAATTAAAGATGCCGTGAATATGCTTGGTACAGATCAGATCGTTGAATTGGCACTGGTAAAATCAAGCGCAAAAGTCCTTTCCGGACGTCGAAAAGGCTATGGTCTCGAACAAGGAGATATGTGGCGGTATTCAGTTTCTTCTGCTTTAATTGCCAAACAGGTCGCCAAACGCCTGGGACTTAACAACACAAGTACAATTTTTACCGCCGCCCTGATCAAAGACATCGGTAAAATCATATTGGAAAAATATGTGTTCAAGGACTTTAAAAAAATTAATACACTTGTAAAAAAATCCGGCTACAGTTTCAGGGAAGCTGAAAAAAAAAGTGCTGGGTATAGATCATGCTGAAATTGGTGCCTTGATTGGCAAAAGATGGAACTTCAGCCCGAGAATGATCAAGCTTATCCAACATCATCATCTCAGAGATGAATCCATGATGACCGATAAAGAGGTCGCAGCGGTATATCTGGCAGACTGCACTTGCATGATGATGGGAATCGGCGTCGGGGCAGATGGCCTGTCCTATCGATTCAAGGACCAGTTAATGAAAATCCATGGCATCTCCCACTCGGACATAACCGGTCTTATGGCCGAATTTGGCGTCAACATGCATGAAGTGAAAATTTTATTAAACATGGATTAATGAAACTGAAGGGAATCAAATGTCTTATTCAATATTGATTGTAGATGATTCAATGCCCATGAGGACCGTTTTAAAACGATCTCTTGCAGCGGCGGGATACGGCGGTTCCAGAATACTTGAAGCCTCGAACGGTAAAGAGGCGTTAGAGGTAATGGAAGGAGACTGGGTGGATTTGATTATGACCGATCACAACATGCCGGAAATGGATGGATTCAGCTTTTTAAAAAAAGTAAAAACCGAAGAACTGTTCAAGGACATTCCAGTAGTTGTCATTTCAACCGAGGGCAATGTTTCGAAGATCAAAGAATTTATGGATACCGGTGCGTCCGGTTACATTACCAAGCCCTTTACCCCTGAGGCGCTCAGGGATTTGATCGTCAGTATAATTGGAGAGGCAGATTATGAAGAAAGCATTGATGACAGCGATGACGAATTCGATTTCTGAAGTCATGGAGATCATGTTTTATATGCCGGTTGAAATCGGTCCCGAGACGAGTTTAAATGATTCCGGCATCAACCTAAATAATGCATTGGCCTGCCGGTTGAATTTCACCGGTGATATCTCCGGAAATATAGATCTTATCTCACCGGAACCAGTGGCTGCCGAGCTTGCATCCAATTTTTTGGGCGAAACCAAAGGCAAACTCACTTGGGAACAGCAGTTCGGGACATTGTCTGAAATGCTCAACATGGTGTGCGGAAACGCCTTAAAAAATGTAAAAGGCAAGTTGCCTTATCAGCTCGGCATCCCCCGAATGATTACCGGTACTGATCTTAACGGCACTGCAACATGCACACTGATTGAAACAATGGATTCAAAAATGGCTCTTTTACTATCAACTATTAAGCGTTAATAGCCCATGAGAGTTAATAACGACAAGGGGCGTTTCAATGTCTGATGAAATTAAAGTGCTTGTGGTAGATGATTCCGCCGTTGTCAGAAAGGTGTTTAAAGAACAACTATCCCGACACAAAGGAATTACGGTAATTGGTACGGCCCCGGATCCATACATAGCCCGGGAAAAAATTGTACGATTAAAACCGGATGTTATTACCCTGGATATAGAAATGCCGCGCATGGACGGGATTACCTTTTTGAAAAAATTAATGAAGTATTATCCGCTTCCCGTCATCATTGTCAGTTCTTTGAGTACAAAAGGAAGCCACCTTGCCATGGAAGCTTTGGCCATTGGGGCATTGGAAGTGATGGCAAAACCCAATGACGCCTATTCAGTAGGCGATGTCAGCGTGCAGCTTGCCGAGAAAATCAGGGCCGTGCATGCGGCTAAATTACCCCGATACGGGCAGCAGCAAAATTCAACGAACCAGACAAAAATCATATCCATGGCACCTTCTAAAAACGTCAATCGAATTATTGCCATCGGCGCGTCAACCGGGGGGGCGGAAGCCATTAAAAATGTTTTGACCCAAATGCCGGAAAACGCACCAGGTACGGTTGTCGTACAGCATATGCCGGCTCAGTTCACTACGTCCTTTGCCGAACGGTTAAATAAATTGTGCCAAATGCATGTTAAAGAAGCAGAAAATGGGGAACCTGTAACAAATGGTAAAGTCCTTATTGCCCCGGGCAATTTTCACATGCTTTTAAAACGCAAGGGCGCCGGCTATTGCGTAGAGGTTAAAACAGGGCCCCTTGTTCACTATCAGCGGCCGGCAGTGGATATTTTGTTTCGGTCTGTTGCAAGACTCGCTGGTGCCAACGCTGTGGGTATCATTTTAACCGGTATGGGCAAAGATGGTGCAGAAGGATTGCTTGAAATGAAAAAAGCGGGTGCGGCAACAATTGCCCAGGATGAAAAATCAAGCGTGGTTTACGGGATGCCCAAAGAAGCTCGATTGATAGGGGCTGTTGATTATGTGGAAAATATTCACAGTATAGCAGGAAAAACCTGTTCATTTTTTAAACAAGTGTAGTGCATAAGCAATTAAGAGGGGTAAGGAACTGCTTTTTCCATTTACCTGCCAAAATATACAGACAAAAAGGAAAAAAACGATATGGCAACGTTATCCTTTACACCGTTAAACGGAAATGAAAAGGTTTTACTGATTGATGATGAAAAACCGATTCTGAGCATGGTGACACAAATGCTTAAGCGATTAGGATACCATGTCATCCCCTATGATAAAAGTGCGGATGCGCTTTCTTGCTTTGAATCATCTCCTGATGAATTTGATATTGTTATTACTGATTTAACCATGCCTGATATTAACGGGGATGAAATCGTGGCACGCATTAAATCAATTCGAAAGGACATACCTGTCATTTTATGTACAGGGTTCAGCGAAAAAATGGTTGATACTAAAATAAACGGGCCAAAGCCGGACAAAGTGTTGATGAAGCCTTCGGGAAAAGACGAACTCTTAAACATGATTCGAATGCTGTTGGATGAATCAAAACAGTCAAAGACAGAAGAAAGGAATAAAAATGAATGATACCATATTGGCGTCTCCAGCAGCGTTTTCTATGGATGATATCCTGCGTATTATTAATGATTTACCAATTGCTGTTGCGGTGGTTAACGGGGACCGGAAACTGGCCCTGGTAAACAAAATGACCGGCATGTTTGTAAATAAGGAGGGTAATCAACTGGTCGGGCTTGTGTTTGGGGCGGCCTTTGGCTGCATTCATTACGATGATTCCCCCGAGTGCTGCGGATTTGACAAAGAGTGCCTTAATTGCAAATTGCGGATAACAGTGAATGATACCCTTGAAAATGCCAAGGGACATTTTATGGTTGAAACATCCATGACCTTTAAATCTATCGGGTGCAGGCATTTGAAAATTACGACCCAGCCCTTGGAACTGCAAAAAGGGAGGTCTGTTTTATTGTCAATTGAGGATGTGACAAAGGAAAAAAAATATGAGTATTCAGAAATAGAAAAGGAAAAACTGAAAGCGGTAGTTCGGACCGCAGGCGCAATATGCCACGAAATTAATCAGCCTTTAATGGCGATTTTAGGTTTTTCGGAATTATTAATCGATGATGTTTGCCAGGGGGAAATCCAGGAATCAAATGTCAAGGAAATCAGAGACCAGGCAGAACGGTTAGGTGCGATTACAAACAAGCTGATGGCTATTACGAAGTACAAAACAAAAATGTATTTGGGTTCCGAAATTTTGGACCTTGATGCCGCATCTTCAATTGTTGCCGTAAGCTCCACCCCCGAGGAGAAGAAAAAATGATGGAAAATAAAAAAATATTAATCGTTGATGACGAACCTCCCATTTTAAGGTTGCTTTCTCAGTTGTTTACCAAAGCCGGCTATGATGCGTCCACCGCAGAAAATGCACAGGATGCATTGAAAATTATCGAAGAGAGTAACATTATGGTCATGTTTTTTGATTTAAATATGCCGGTGATAAACGGTATGGAATTATGTAAGAAAGTAAAAAGCCTTAAGCCCATGTCTATTATTTATGCCATTACCGGCTATGCGTCTTTATTTGAATTGTCAGAATGCCTTGATGTCGGGTTTGAAGATTATTTTAAAAAACCGGTGAATGTATCGACTCTGTTGAAAACGGCTGAATCCGCATTCGAAAAAGTGAACCGCTGGAAAAAAATGTAAGAGTTTTAATAAAAATGAATTCAATACGGTTTAAACCTAGTGAATTGACTGAATTAAAATCACTTGTTTATAAGACGTGCGGCATTAATCTTCATGAGGGAAAGCTTGAATTGTTAAAATCCAAGGTTGCCAAACGAATGCGTCTGACCCAGATGAATGTCCAGGAATACTTAGCACATTTAAGGTCAAATGAACGCGAGGTGATCGAATTTATAGATGCGATAACAACCAATCATTCTTTTTTTTACAGAGAAAATAAAAGTATTGAATATATCGTCAACCAGTTTGATTGTCACCCTAAACGGGAAAGAAAACACTTCAAGATATGGAGTGCGGCCTGTTCCACCGGCGATGAGCCTTACACTGCGGCGGTACAGTTAAAGGCTTTGGGCGTAACCTTTTCTATCCTGGCCACAGATATATCTCACTCCGTGCTAGAGATCGCCCAAAAAGGGATCTATATAAATGATAAGGTCAAGCAGGTTCCCCTGCCTATCCTGCATCGTTATTTTCAAAAAGGAACCGGAAAATATAAGAGTTATTTAAAAGTTAAAAAAGAAATACAACAGCATATCACCTTCAAGAAATTTAATTTGATTTCAGACCCCATCCCCCGCTCAGACTTTGATGCTGTTTTATGTAGAAATGTAATGATTTATTTTAACAATCAAACCAGTGAAGCCATTGTGAATAAATTGTACCATTCCCTTTGCACAAACGGTTTTTTTGCCATTGGCAACGCTGAAAGTTTGATGAGCATGAAGCATTCCTTTAAATCTGTGGCAGGAATTCCCAGCCTTTATGTAAAATGATTTTATGAATAGCGGACGCTTGTTTGGAGGCAACATGACAAACGACGATTCCATTCAAATGCAACTCCAGAAAATTGCAGCAACTATAGGCGCAAATATCCAACGGCATCATGATCGACTTCATGAACTTAAAAGGTTATCGCAGATACTTTTCATGGAAACCCGGGCGGATGATGACGATATTGAAGCATGGTTTCGGGAAGAGGGCTTTGGCATTGATGAAAGCGGTTTCTGGTTGAGTCTGCCCAAGTTAAAGGCTTTTCGGGAAAAACGTGCCCCCAGGGATATCATCTCCTATTCCTGGCACCCCGATCTGATCAGCAATAAAAATGCCTGTTTCCGCATGTATGCGCTGAGAAATATCGGCCCGTTGCTTGAAGAGATATGGAACAGTTTACCGGATACATCCTGGATTTACTATCAGGATATAACCAATACCTCTTTACAGTTTCCATATATTGATCAGATAACGGCCATCACGCCGGATTTTGACTGGCATACCTATCATACATTTCAATCTGTCTGCCCCCAAAATAATCCGGAAGGAGGAATTCAATGGACCCAGCCGACCATTGATTATGCCGGAAAGGGCCTGATTCTGTCCGTTTCCATCCCGGTAAGAATCCAGAACCGTTTTATTGGTTTATGGAGTATTGATCTGCCCATGACAACCATTTATCCGGATTTTGTATTTGACACGCTTCTTGAAGGGCAGGTCAATTTTATTGTGGACCAGGACGGGAACCTGGTGGCTCATCCTCATATTCAAACCCGGATTGACCCTGGGAAAGGAAGCATTTTTCAGACTCATTTTCATGACCTCGGTGCTGAGTTCACACCCTTGTCACCCAGGGAATTGCTGAACAAAAAAGGGGGGCACTTTGTGCTTAATTCAGGAACAGCATCTGAGCTGGTGGGATATTACCATGCGATCCCAGGGGTCCACTGGCTTTTATTTGGTGTTTTTCCCCGTCAATCAATGGAACATGTCATCGACCAGAAAATCAAAACCGCGTTTGAGCGGGTCAAATCCGGAGACTTTTCATATCGCCTCAATGGATTGCCAGGCATCAACCACAGTAGAATTATTGCTGACGGGTTTAACGAAATGGCACGCGCGTTGGAGAACCAGGCGGAAAAACAAAAAAAGACTCAGAAAGAAAAGGAGCTGCTTGAAGAAAGGATCCGGCATTATCAGAAGATGGAAGCGATCGGTACCCTTGCCGGGGGGATTGCCCACGATTTTAACAATATTTTATTTCCTATTCAGGGCTACGCTGAAATGTTTTTGGAGGATCTGCCCAAGGATGATCCTAAACATGAAATGGCCCGGGAAATTTTCCAGGCAGCCTCCAGAGCCAAGGCGCTTATTGAGCAAATTTTGACATTCAGCCGTCAGGGGGAAATGAAAAATCAAATTGTATCGTTCCAGATCATCGTTAAAGAGGCCCTGAAATTGTTGAGATCGACTATTCCAAAAAATATTGAGATTCACCAGAATGTCATTTCCCGGTGCAAGCCGGTCTTTGCCGATCCCACGAGCCTTCACCAGGTGATTATGAACCTTTGCACGAACGCGTTTCATGCTGTCCAGGAAAAAGGGGGGGCAATTGATGTTGTTATGGAAGAAATTCGGGTCACGGCAGACGGTCAATATGGCATTGCCGGCTTACCCCCTGGCGAATACATCCGCCTAACTGTATCCGACACAGGATGCGGTATGGACAAACACACTTTGGAACAGATATTCAACCCCTATTTTACGACTAAAAAAGAGGGGAAAGGGACTGGATTAGGCCTTTCAATTTCATATGGCATTATAAAAAAACTCAATGGGGACATTAAAGTGTATTCGGAGCCCAATAAAGGCACGACCGTCCATGTTTACATACCGGTAACCAGCATAAAGAAAAATCAGGAACCAGGAGACAATATTAACATTGCAAAAGGGACAGAGAGAATACTGCTCATAGATGACGAGAGCAGTATCGCACAGATGGGGAAGACCGTGCTGCAAAAATACGGTTATCGCGTTTCTGCGTTTACCAGCAGTATTGAAGCCTT
This sequence comes from Desulfobacter sp., assembly GCF_050177295.1. NCBI lineage: Bacteria > Pseudomonadati > Thermodesulfobacteriota > Desulfobacteria > Desulfobacterales > Desulfobacteraceae > Desulfobacter > Desulfobacter sp. Next base: position 3,138 of record NZ_JBFXHE010000030.1, on the reverse strand, counting down.
GAAAGCGTTTGAGGAAGACCCTGCTTCCTTTGATCTCTTGCTCACCGATATGACCATGCCGGACATGACAGGAGATATACTAGTTCGGCATATCAAACGAATCAGAGATGATATTCCCGTCATTATATGCACGGGATTCAGTGAAAATATTTCCAATGGTAATTACGCAGACAAAGGTGCAGACGAATTTCTTATGAAACCCGTTGGCATACATAAACTGATCAGTGCGATCAGAAAACAGTTGGATAAAACAAAGCAGGGTTAAAGACATACAAATTTCTTTACCATGAATCCATCAGATCACAGCAAAGCACACTATCTCCGGAGGAATTGGAAAATTTCATGGACAGGGTGATGCACATATGGGCACCGGTAATTGATAAATATGGCCGGGTAACCTGAACCTGTCCGGGATGGGCAATGGCCCGTCTCAGGTAGTGGCGCCGGAACCAGTCCGCGCTTCTGGCATCTTCAAGGGGCTTAAACCGTTTATCCGTAAGGCTGACATAGTGCTTGCCCACCAGGGTGTTTCCAAGCTGAATACCATCGATGCCGATATTGTAACACCGGACCACCCTGGAATCATCAAGCAGTTCCGAGCAGGCGTTTAACAAGGCCTGTCCCTTTTTCAACTCTCCCACGGCATTTGTGAACAGGGTGCGGTATTTAACAATCTTGTCCTTAAACTGGACATCGGTGCGGTTGTCCTCATTTTTGTACCGGTTCATAAGCGTTTGAAACTGATCAAAAACCGGTGGCAGGGATACAAGATCTGTAAACGGCCGGGCAAAATAAAAACCCTGAACAAAATCAACATCGCTTTCAATGGCGATCAGGGCTTGGGCCTCGTTTTCTATCCCCTCCATGAGCACCAGGGAACCGGCCTGGTGAAGCAGGGAAACAATGCCGGGGAACAGATTTTGAACATTCCGGTTGTTGTCAGCCCGGATCAAAAAGGAGCGGTCGAGTTTGACAATATCCGGTTTCAGAGTCCAGATCCGGTCAAAATTCGAATGGCCTGCACCAAAATCATCCAATGCAATAAGGCACCCCAGGTCCTTGTAATAGCGAATGGCGGACATGATCCAGTCAGGGTTTTCAAATGGGTGTTCCACCACTTCGATGACGATCCTGTGGGAAGGAATCCCGGCCGCATCAATGGCATCCTTGAAAAAAGTGCCATATTCCTGTCCCCTGGCAAGGGTCCGGTTTGAGACATTGAGAAACAGCCAGTTCAACGGGTCTTTAATCAATTTAAAATTTTGGAGATGAAGCCATCTGCACAGACGGTCCAACTGAATCATGTCGCCGTTGGACGTCTCACGGGCAAAAATAGAAGCAGGGGAAACGGAATTGTCCAGCGCATCGAAAACCCGAACCAGGGCTTCATACCCCACAATCCGCTGGTGAGCCAGGCTGTAAATGGGTTGAAGGGCGGTATGCAGTCTGTTTCCATCAGCACTGCCAATTATGTAAGGCCCGTCTTCCCGGGTCCATTGCCGGATACATGTTAAATCCAGCTTGAATGATGCGTCCATGTAATTTGTACTGCCACATTTATTAAAATTAGGCCCATCTATATAATAGTTTACCTAAAATTGTAAGAAAAAGGTTGGCAGACAGGAGAATTGTTTCAAATAATGCAAAAATATATCCTATTCAAATTCAATGTACCCCCCTGGCGAAAACGCTGTCACCACTGCAAATTTGACAATCTTCTTGAACTGATACATAATTTGCGTGTTTTCTAAACCAAGAAGCCGATAATACTATGAACACAGTTTTTACCCAAGTCAAAAATGCATTGGGCAAACCCTATGACGATCTTCACTTTCTATTGAATTGCCTTAAAGAAGTGTTGGAGGAAAATAATCAGCACAAGCTCGTTGGTTTGCTTCCGTGGCTAAATTCTACAGTTCCGTCAGGGCCGGATCTAACGAGCAATGAATACATCCATATGATGTCGATGTGTTTTCAGCTGTTAAATCTGGTTGAGGTGAATGGGGCGGTACAAAGCCGTCGCCATAAAGAAGATGAGGATATGGCCCAGGTGAACGGACTGTGGGCGAATCAGTTCCGATATTTGAAGTCTAAGGGTATCACCGAATCCCAAATTCTAAAGGTATTGCCCAACGTTTTGATCGAACCGGTTTTAACTGCACATCCCACAGAAGCCAAACGCGCTGTGGTGTTACAGGAATACCGCGCGTTATACCTGTTGCTGGTTAAACGCGAGAACCAAATGTACACCCGAATTGAACAAGCGGACATCCGGCAGGAGATCAAACAGATTTTGCACCGCTTGTGGCATGTCGGAGAGATCTATATTGAAAAGCCACGGCTGGCGTCGGAGTTGGATAATATTCTGCACTATCTGACCCATGTTTTTCCCGGTGTGATTATGATTTTGGATAAGCGTTTGCGCCAAGCCTGGAAAGAATCCGGATTTGATCCCAAGGTGCTTAATAATCCGGATTTACTTCCGGTGCTGTCGTTTGGAAACTGGGTTGGCGGAGACCGTGACGGACACCCGCTGGTGACACCGGAAATTACCAAACAGACGCTCGAAAAGCTGCGTATTCATGCATTTTATATCATTAAAAATGAATTGAAAAATTTGGCGCAAAAACTCAGTATTTATCGCAATATCTCGGACGTGAGCAAGAATTTTGCTGTGCGGATTAAAGAACTTCGCAAGGAAGTTGGCGTTAATGCCGAAGTTAAGTTCCAAGAACATGCCCAGGAGATCTTTAAGGCGTATGTACTCATTTTGATTCAAAAAATTCCCATTGATCTGAGCCGGGAGTTCAATCTTGAATTAGAAGATAAGCCCAATAGTTACCAAAGTTCCATTGATTTGATTGCTGACTTAAACTTGCTTTACAACGAGTTGGAGAAATGTGGCATCGGCCGGATAGCCCATGTTGATGTTGGGCGGATGAAGCGGATTTTGAAGATCTTCGGTTTCCATTTAGCAAAGTTGGATATTCGCCAAAACAGCGCGTATCATGACAAGGCATTGAAACAGTTGGTTACCGCATCAATAGGGGCTGAGTCAGCCGCTCAGATTGAATGTTCCCAGGACGCCAGGCGCGCGTTCCTGGATCAGGAACTGAAAATCAACCGTCCGTTTTTGGT
>NZ_JBFXHE010000029.1:0-21899 GCF_050177295.1 Desulfobacter sp. | reverse complement strand
GAAGTTGTGGTGGTCAATGAGAAATTCGGGGTTCGTCTCACCGACGTCATCACGCCCATTGACCGCGTCAAATCCCTGGCTGCGGAAGATCAATGAATACGCATACGGATATGTGGGTGGAATTTGCCAAAAGTTTTGGTATGCTGTTTGCCATTCTGGCTTTTTTTCTGCTGGCCCTTTATTTTGTTCGCAGGTACTCGGGTCGATTCGGTGCCAGAGGCTCGGTGGAACTGGTAAAGGTGTTATCTGTCCATCATTTATCCCCCAAGGAAAAACTGGTGTTGGTCTCTGTCCAGAATGAATCGGTTCTCATCGGTGTTTCGCCCGCCGGAATATCGTCTTTGGCCCGTTTTTCCAAGATCCCAGAAACAGGACCGGAAACCGCATTGGAACCTGTCACAGAATTTCAAAATCTGCTCCAAAAGAGTCTGATGAAAGGCAACAATGATCATAAGATGCCCTTGAAAAATGATTCTTCCAGTTCCTGTGCCGATTCCGATAAAGGAGAGGTGTCATGATCAGATATGCCCGGCCGGCCAGATGGACAGGATGGATTGTGGTTGCAGCCATAATGATCGCAGGCGTTGCTGATACGGCAAGGGCCGTCACCTTTCCTATTCCTTCCCTGGAACTCAATGTCAGCACAGCCCAGGAGCCTGAAGAAGTGGCGGTGGTTCTTGAAATTATTGCCCTTTTAACCATTCTTACCCTGGCCCCGGCCATTTTGATCCTGATGACGCCCTTTGCCCGTATAACGATGGTGTTTCATTTTCTGCGCCAGGCCATCGGCACCCAGTCAAGCCCGCCCAATCAGGTCATTGTAGGGTTGTCACTTTTCATGACTTTTTTTATTATCAAACCCGTGGCTTTAGAGGTGTATAATAAAGCCTTGAATCCCTATCTTGAACGTGAAATCTCCTATGAAACGGCCTTTGACGAGGCCCAGAAACCCATACGAAAGTTTTTGCTGCGCAACACCAGGGAAGCTGACATTGCCCTGTTTGTCAAAGAGGCTGACATGAAAAAGCCTGAAACCCGGGATGATGTGTCACTTCTGGCCCTGATTCCAGCCTATGTGATTTCCGAGCTTAAAACAGCATTTATCATAGGCTTTATTCTGTACGTTCCCTTTCTTGTCATTGATATGGTCGTCGCCTCGGTGCTGCTGGCCATGGGTATGATGATGCTGCCCCCGGTTATGATTTCCCTGCCTTTCAAGCTTATGCTCTTCGTTCTTGTGGACGGCTGGCATTTGATTGCAGGTTCGATGATCAACAGCTTTGGAGTGTAAAATGACTCCTGAATTTGTTATAGAATTTGCCAAACATGCCATCACCCTTACCATCCTTCTGTCCATGCCCATGCTGGGCCTAGGCCTGATTGCAGGCCTTGTCATCAGTGTGTTCCAGGCTGTTACCCAGATCCAGGAGATGACGCTGACCTTTGTGCCCAAGATCCTTGCGGTTTTTATCGGGCTTTTATTTGCTGCCCCGTGGATGATGGAGAAACTCATGTCTTTTACCACCAATATTATTATCAATATCCCTATGTATATCCGGTGATCCAAGGAAAGGGACGGCTGTGGAACTGCTTGATCTCATTGATCCCATCCGATTCAGAACCTTTATGCTGGTTTTGGCACGGGTATCCGTGTTTTTATTTTTGTTTCCTATTTTTGCATCCTCTGCATTTTCCACCCGCCTGAAAATGGGGCTGTCCCTGGTTTTAACCCTGTTGTTTTATACGGTGGTGCCTGTGGATCCGGCCCGTTTTCCAAAGGATGTCCCCACCTTTGGTCTGATGCTGGGGGCAGAGATTCTGGTGGGTTTTACCCTGGGGCTTTGCCTGCGGGTTTTTTTTGCAGGGGTCCAACTGGCCGGACAGATCATCGGCTTTCAGATCGGGTTTGCCATGATCAATGTAATGGATCCCCTAAGCGGTGAGAACGTGTCTATCATGGATGAGATCGGCTACTGGGTCTGCCTGGTGATTTTTCTTATACTCAACGGGCACCATATTATTATTATGACCATGATTGACAGCTTTGAACTGGTACCTGTGGGCGGATTTGTCATGCATCCCGCCCTCACCCCCCGGATTACGGATGTGGCGGCCGGGTTATTTGTGAATGGCATTAAAATCAGTGCACCGGTCATTGCCACCCTGACCTTTGTCAATGCCGGCTTCGGACTGGTTGCAAAATTTTCACCCCAGACCAATGTCATGATTGTGTCGTTTCCTGTGAAGATTACAGTGGGTCTGATTTTTTTCGCCATGACCCTGCCCATCATTGCCATCGTTACCCGGGATTACATCGAACCCTGCAGAAAACTGTTCCTGGAATTATTGTTTTATATGGGCGGAGGATAAGATATGGCCGAAGATCCAGAGGGTGGCGGCGAGAAGACCGAGGACGCATCGTCGCGAAAGCTCAGCAAGGCAAGGGAGGAAGGCCAGGTTCCCAAAAGCATGGAAGTTTCTTCGGTTTTTGTCTTGTTGGGCGGTGTTACAGCATTGTATGCCACGGCATTTTTTTTCTACCAGAACTGCGTGGAAGTGTTGCATTATGATTTCGTGTTTGACCGGGTACCGGAACTGAACCGGGCAGACCTGGCCGCGCTGCTGATTTATCATGCCAAAAAAATGTTTTTAATGTGTCTGCCTGTATTTGCAGCGGTTTGCGTTGTGGCGCTTGTGTCCAACATCGCCCAGGTTGGGTTCCATATATCTTGGAAAGCCCTGGAGCCGAAACTGAGTAAATTGAATCCCATTAACGGGTTTAAACAGAAATTTTCTTCCCGGGCTGTAATCGAGTTTGTGAAATCTCTGGTTAAGCTTTCCGTGATTTCATTGGTCTGCTATTTGGCCACAAAAGGGGAACTTTCAAAAGTTCTTACCCTGTACGATAATTCCATAGCTCAGATTTTTCTTTTCCTTTTTATTGAATCGTTCTGGATTTTCATAAAAGTTTGTCTTGTAATGGCTATGGTTGCCATCCTGGATTATGCTTTCCAGAAATGGAAATTTTTAGAAGACCAGAAAATGACCAAAAAAGAGGTCAAGGATGAGCGTAAGCAGACAGAAGGCGATCCGGTGGTTAAATCCAGGATTCGCCAGCTCCAGATGGCTGCGGCCAGGAAACGCATGATGGCTGCCGTGCCAAAGGCGGATGTGGTTGTGACCAACCCGACCCACCTTGCCGTGGCATTGCAGTATGACAGAGAAAAGATGGATGCCCCAACCGTTGTGGCCAAGGGCGCCGGGGCCGTGGCGGCAAATATCAGAAAAATCGCCCAGGAAAATGAGGTCCCCATCGTGGAAGATAAGCCTTTGGCCCGGAATTTGTATAAAGCAGTAGACATTGGCGGGCAGGTCCCATTTGAATATTTCCAGGCCGTGGCTGAACTGCTTGCCTATGTTTACGGGCTTAAGAACGGTCATAAAGATTAAACAGGAAATAGTCAAATTTTTGGCACCAGGTGTCAAGCATCCATCAGTAAAGGAGGATAAATGGCGGCGGAAAATGTCGGTATCATGGCTACAATGAAACAGGAGTCATCAGATATTCTGATGGTTGTGGCCTTTATCGGTATTCTTATGGCAATGATTCTGCCTTTACCCCCTATTATTCTTGATTTTTTCCTGGCACTGAATATTTCCCTTGCGATTGTGGTACTGATCACCACCATGTATACCAAGAGACCACTTGACTTTAGTATCTTTCCTTCTCTTCTTCTGATGCTGACCCTTTTCAGGCTCTCGTTGAACGTGGCATCCACCCGGCTGATTCTTTTGCACGGCAGCGAGGGTCCGGAAGCTGCCGGGTCGATCATCATGTCATTCGGCGCCTTTGTGGTGGGCGGCAACTATGTGGTAGGCCTGATTATTTTCATTATTCTGGTGCTCATCAATTTCATGGTAATCACCAAAGGTGCCGGTCGTATTGCAGAGGTGGCAGCCCGTTTTACTCTGGATGCCATGCCCGGCAAACAGATGGCCATTGATGCGGATCTCAATGCAGGCATGATCGACGAGGTGGTCGCTGGCGAGCGAAGGGCCGCCATTGCCAGGGAATCGGAATTTCACGGTGCCATGGATGGTGCCTCCAAATTCGTCCGTGGTGACGCCATTGCAGGCATTGTGATTACTTTGGTCAATATCGGCGCAGGCTTTATCATCGGCGTGATACAGCAGGGTATGGAGCTTCGCGAGGCCTTGGGCAATTACACCCTGCTGACGGTGGGTGACGGGCTTGTATCCCAGATTCCGGCGCTTTTGATATCTTCGGCCGCAGGTCTTCTGGTATCCCGTTCCGGTGCAGAAAGCAAGATGGGGCATGCCTTTGCCGAACATTTATTTTCCAGCTCCACGCCGGTAATGGTGGGGGCTGTGATTGTTTTTCTCATGGGCATTATCCCGGGCCTTCCCACCATCCCCTTTATGACCTTAGGGATTACTCTGGGGACCATTGCCTGGTATTTTTTAGGGCAAAAGGAGAAAAAAGCCGGAGAAGAACAGAAGGCCATTGAAAAGGCCCAGACCAAGACCCAGGAAGAGACGCCTGGCAAGCCCGAGGATGTGGATCATCTGCTGCGTCTGGATACCATGGAACTGGAAGTGGGATATGGCCTGATTCCCCTGGTGGATAAACAGCAGGACGGTACGCTTCTGGGGCGGATCAAGGCCATTCGCCGGCAGTTTGCCACGGAGATGGGCATCATTGTGCCGCCCATCCATATCCGGGATAATTTAAATTTAAGCCCGGCCCAGTACCGCCTTATGATCAAGGGCGTTGAGACTGCCGGTTCAGAGCTTATGGTCAATCACTACCTGGCCATGGATCCGGGTGGTGTGGCTAAAAAAATTGACGGGATTGATACGGTTGAACCAGCCTTTAATCTGCCGGCCCTGTGGATACCCATGTCCAGGGAAGAGGAAGCCAAGTTTGCCGGATACACCGTGGTGGACAGTTCCACGGTTATTGCCACCCATTTGACGGAGATTATACGGAACAATGCCCACAACCTGCTTAGCCGACAGGATGTCCAGCATCTTCTGGATAACCTGGCCAAGACCAGCCCCAAGGTGGTGGAGGAACTGGTGCCCAATCTTTTAAGTGTTGGCGCTGTCCAGAAGGTGCTCCAGAATCTTTTGAGGGAACGTATCTCCATCCGGGATCTGTTGACCATTGTGGAAACCCTGGCAGATTTCGCCCCGGCGGGCAAGGATCCGGACCTGTTAACCGAATATGTACGCCAGCGGGTTGCCAAAGGCATGTTGGGTCCCTATCTGCAACCCGGTAAAAAGCTGCAGGTCATGACATTGGACCGCAGGCTTGAAGAAATTTTAACAAAAAATATCAAGCGGACCGACCACGGGACTTACCTGGCTTTAGAGCCTGTCCTGATCACGGAATTTGTCGGTGCCGTATCAAAACAGGTGGAAAAGCTCATCACGCTGAATACCCAGCCCGTGCTCATGACCTCGCCCACATTGCGCCGCCATGTCCGCCGCCTGATTGAGCCGTCTCTTCCCAATGTATTTGTGGTATCCCACGCAGAGATCGTGGATGATATAAATCTGCAGGCTGTCGGGAAAGTGAGCTTAAAGAATGAATAAGAAAATTTTCAGGGCACCGAATATCCAGAATGCCCTTGCCAGCATCAAGGAGGAGCTGGGGCCAGATGCCATGATTCTTTCCACCCGAAAGGTGCCGAAATCACCCAAAGATCCTTACGCAAAGACCATGTTTGAGGTTGAGGCCGCAATCCCTTCGGCTGGTGATAACAAACCTGAACCCGCAGTTTTACAGGATGTGGAATCCCTTAAGTCAGATCTTGCGGAGATAAAGGATATCCTTTCGGTGGCCGGTTTTGGCTCCGGGGTGCAGTCTATTTTGTGCAATCATTTTGAATCCGTGGGCGTACTTGCCTCCCTGCTTCGCTGCGGTGTCAGCGAGTGGCTGGCTGCAAAGCTTGTTCAAAAAGCGGCCGCAGATCAGGATAAAAGCCGTGATACGGCAACACAAATGAAGCAGTTGAAAAAGAGTGTCATGGGTCTTTGCCTTGACCTATTGCGCACCAAGGATTTTTTTACCCGGCGCAACTCTTCGGGGCTGCCCCAGGTGGCGGCTTTTGTTGGGCCGACCGGTGTGGGAAAAACCACCACCATTGCCAAACTGGCCGCCTGTCTGAGCTTTACCCGTAAAATGAAAGTGGGGCTGATTTCCATTGACAATTACAGGGTTGGGGCCTTTGAGCAGCTCAAAGCCTATGCCGCCATCATGGGTCTTCCCTGTGTGCCGGCCTTTTCACGCCAGGACCTGGCATGCGCCCTGGACCGGATGAAGTCCATGGATATGGTACTCATTGATACGGCCGGGCACAGCCATTATGACAAGGAAAAAATTGACGAAATTCTTGAGCTGATTAGAAATGATTTCCAGATCAGCGTTCATTTAACCTTGAGTGTTACCTCTGAATTGATTAATATGAAAGAAGCGGCATCTGCTTTTTCCGTATTTAATCCAGATACCTATGTGTTTACAAAAACAGATGAGACAAAAAGATGCGGAAAAATTCTTGATCAGGTGGCAGGTTATGACCTGCCGGTGTCATTGGTGACCAACGGGCAGAAGGTGCCCGAGGATTTGATTATTCCGGACAGCCATGAGCTTTTGAAGATAATTCTGAAAAAAGACCCCAAAGGAGAATAGGTGGATCAGGCAAAAGGATTGCGGCAGATGGCCAGGACAAGTGCGATGCAAAGACGGGAACGGAACGGGGCTTCCAATGGCAGTTCATACCCCAGGGTCGTTGCCGTGACCAGCGGCAAGGGCGGGGTGGGCAAAACCAATATTGCGGGAAACCTGGCCGTGGCCATGACACGGCTTGGAAAAAGGGTGGTGATCATAGATGCTGATGTGGGATTAGCCAATATTGACATCGTATTTAACCTAAGACCCAAATACAATATCCGCCATCTGATATCCGGGGAAAAAACATTGTCCCAGGTGATGGTGACAACGAATCATGGCATCGGCATTCTGCCGGGGGGCTCGGGGTTTGCTGATTTGACCCGTTTCAGCGAAGGTGAAAAACTGACGCTGCTGTCTGAGTTTGAGGCTTTTTCCGACATGGCAGACATAATTTTGCTGGATACCGGGGCCGGCATTTCATCCAATGTGCTCTATTTTAATGCATCTGCGGACCAGTGCCTGGTGGTAGCCACCACGGAACCCACCGCCATCACCGACGCCTATGCCCTGATGAAGGTCATGTCCCAGAAGTACGGGATAAAGCATTTTAAACTAGTGGTGAACATGGCGGACACCCGGGCCGGGGCAAAGAAGGTTTACGGATCTTTGAGCAATGCCCTGGATAAATTTTTAAAAGATGTGGTTCTGGAATACTGCGGATATGTACCCTTTGATCCGGCCCTGCAAAAGGCTGTTCGAAACCGCAGCGTCCTGTTGGATACTGTAAGTCACAGTCCTGCAGCCGATGCCATATCCGAGCTTGCAAAAAATCTGATTAATGACAGCAGGACGGACCAGAACCAGGGGAATCTGACTTTTTTTATGAACAAGGTATTTGCGGCGGCCCAATGAGCGGTTATGGTCATTTTATAAAAGGAAACAATAAGATTTCCATGAAACACCCCCTTAAAAAAAACCGGGCGGCATGGGAAGCCTGGCGGCAGGAGAGTATTGTCAATTACGCTTATCTGGTCCGATACATTGCCTCCCGGTTTGCCATGCGTCTGCCCGCCAGTGTGCTTTTTGACGAACTGATGTCAGCGGGTTCCCTGGGACTTATTGATGCGGTGGATAAATTTGACCCGGGCAAACATGCCAGCCTTGAGACCTATGCCCGGTATCGTATCAAAGGAGCTATTCTGGATGAACTGCGCAGCATGGACACCTATTCACGGTCCATGCGCAAGAAAATCCAGGACATCTCCCGGGCCGCGAAAACCATTGAGGATGAAAAGGGCAGACCCGCCGAGGATGACGAGATCTGCAAGGTTTTGGGCGTGGATCTGGAAACTTACCAGAATATGCTCACTGACATCCATGGGGCTGCCGTCCTCAGCCTGGATGATTTCATTAAGACCCAAAAAAATGATGGCTATTCCCAGACCCGTTTTCAGGCCGGGCTCAGGGGGGAAGAAAATCCGGAAGACGACTTTCACCGGGCAGAATTTAAATCTGTTCTGGTGGAGGCCATCAAAAAATTGACAGAAAAAGAACAGATTATTATCTCTCTTTACTATTATGACGAGCTGACTTTGAAAGAAATTGGCGAGGTATTGTCTTTGACGGAATCCAGGATTTGTCAGATCCATACGGCTGTTCTGGTGAAACTGCACGCCAGCCTTGATAGTTATGGGGAATAATTCGATTTTGTTGGCCTGATATTTGCTTCACCCTGTGGGTGAATAGAATTTATTTTTTCGATTTTAGGGGGGGATATGTCAGACCTGGTTTGGGAAGAAGAAGACGATCTGATTTCCCAGGATGATATCGATAAATTGCTGGATATCTCTTCCGAAGATGACGATGCCGGTGACTTGTCCCAAGATGATATAGACAGCCTGCTCAACGGGACCGGCCTGGATGCAGATGACGCAGACGCCGGGGAAGAGGATGCCGGTGAACTGTCCCAGGACGACATAGACCGCATGATGGGGGACAATGCCCTGGATGATGATGACACTCCCGAAGATGATGGCGGTGAATTATCCCAGGCTGATATTGACCGAATGATGAGCGGTGACGATGACCCGGATGAGGATCTTGAGCTTATTTCCCAGAATGATATTGATCAGTTCTTGAATGATGGCGATGATGACGAGTTCATTTCACTGGAAGATATTCAGGGTGTAATGAGTGGAGATATCCAGGGGAATGACGCATCCGAGCCCGAGCCAGACCCTGTTCCAGCAGCGGAAGATGAACCTGTGGATTTGGAAGCCGAATCAAACCAGGACGATTGGGCGGAGCAAAAGGAGGAAGATGCGGCCGTTGACGATGCCCCGCTTACGAAAGCATCGGGCCCGGAAGAAGATCCCTTTGATGAGCCCATAGATGAAGATCAGGCCGCAGACGTGGTGGATTGTATGATCACCCAGGAAACCATGGATGCGCTGATTGAGGCTGCCCTGCCGGCTCCGGATGTTCTGGAGGGGGATGCCGGGGCACCTGAAGCAGATGCCGGGGACGGCGGGGATGATACCCTGTTGGACGGGGTAGACCTGATGCCTGAAACAGATAGTGGCGGTACGGATGATGTCACCCAGGACGATGAAGATGATGTCACCCAGGAAGATATTGATGCCCTTCTCCAGCAGTCAGATGAGAATGATGGGTTTCTGGACGAAGATGAGGACATCCTCATATCCCAGGACGACATTAATACCCTGCTCATGGCCGCAGATCAGGAAGATGAAGACATACTCGGCGATATTGGCGGAGAAAACGACGCGTCTGACCTGGAGGACCATCTTGATGACCTGGAATCCGATTCGGATCAGGTGGTTCTAGAAGGCATTGAAGGTGCCGAAATTTCCGGCAGAAATGAATATGCCCCTGCAGGGCCGTCTAAAGGCGGAAAGATAAAAGCCCTTCTCAGATCAAAGGCGATGCTTGCGGCAGCGTCTGTATTGCTGTTCATGGGCATATCCGTGCCTGTAAGTTATTTTCTGTTTTTCTCAGGAGAGCCTGTGCCTTTGCCGGAAAGACAGACCGCCTCCCTGACCGAGATTGATCTTACCCGGGACGGCCAGGCTAGTGTTTTTGCAGATATGCCGGCCCAGCCGTCCAGCCCCAGGTCAGGAACCATTTTGTTAACTGATTTTATCATTCTGGCCTCTGATCAAAGCCAGACCATGACCTATGTGTATGCAGATGTCTCTATTGATTATTCGGATCAAAGGGCTTATGATGAAATTAACAGTAATCTTGCCTTTTACCGGGATCTTATCTATGGGGCTATTCAAACCCGGCTGGTGTCGGAAGAGAATAATGAGGTGACAGAAGCTGATCTGCTATGGGGTGTGGAAGCCTCATTGAAAAAGGTGTTGCCGCCCCAATATATTGACAAGATCAGTTTTAAAACATTTAAAGCAACTTGACTGATACGGGGAATCAATGACTACAGTTCATGGACATAACCAGATTTTTCAGCAATCCGGTATTGCCCAGGAGTTGAACCACCAGATCCACTCCCCAAAACCGGATCCTGATCAGGCAGCAGTGCAGCATCAGAATCAGCAGCTGGTAGAAAATACAACTGTTCAGGAAAGCGAAGAGACGCTCTTTTTGGAACAGGAAAAAGAGAAGGAACATCGGCAAAATACCCGTAAGGCCAAACGTGCCAAAAAACAGAACCCCAAAGACGATCTGCCGCCAGATCCCCCAGACCCGGATGGCACGGGCTGGCTTATAGATACCACTGCATGATGCTGAAGGTTCCCACTGAGTTTCTTGTTATCCTGTCACTTATTATTGATCTGTTTTTAATCTTTCTGCTGTTTCTTTTTATCCGGCGGGCCAACCGGCTTCAACGCAGCAGTCCGAACCCCATGCCGGGAACTGACCTTGGCGACATTTTTGTACAGACCCGTGAAAAAGCCGAGGTTGTGGCCCGGCAGGTCCTGACTGAAACTTCTGAGATGATCGAACCTATTTTGGAAGCCTCAAAGGATGCGGCCATGGAGTTTGAGCGGCTGATACGGGAAAAACAAACACTGACCCGGAAACTTGATCAGTCCCTTGATTCAAAAATGATCAGCATTAACCTGCTTTTGTCCCGGGCCAACGCCTTGTACAGCCAGCTTGAAAATCAGCATAATTCCCTGCTTAATTCCCTGCCTACAGGGGGAACTGCCTTATTTCACAAAGAACCAGATGTCCTTGATCAGCAACAGAGGATCATAGATCTTTACTATCAGAAGATGGATGTTGACACCATTGCAGAAAGGCTTTCCATACCCAAAGGGGAGGTTGCGCTTGTCATCGACCTCAAGGAAAAGTTTATTGCAATGGAGAAATCCAGATGATTCCCGGTCAATCCTTTACTTCCCTTAAAATTATCGGCGGCAATCAGGCACAATCCGGACTGTCAGATGACATTAATTTAAAGCCCGGCCGGATTATTGATGCAAAAGTGCTTGATGTTAAACCCGAAAACCGTGTTCAACTGCTTTTATCCGAAAAAAATGAATCAGGTAACCCTTTGCTAGACGGTCAGAAAGTTGAGGTTTCAACCCAGCTACCATTAAAGCCGGGCATGTCGCTGACGTTGACAGTTGTTGCCACCCGGGAAGGTCCGGTTCTTAAACTGGTTTCGTCCACGGCTTTGTCTTTCCCCGGCACCGATGCTGCGCTCAAAATTCTTCCCGGAACACAGAAGTCTTCGACATTGCCCGAATCAGGTATAAAACCCGGTCAGACAGTGGAGGCAAAAGTCCTTGATGTTACACCCCAGAACCGGGTCCAATTGCTTGTGGGCGGTCAGAAACTGACTGTTTCCACCCAGCTCCCCTTGGCCCGGGGAATGGAAATACCCATGAAGGTTGTCCGTTCCCAGGACGGTATTGTGCTAAAGCCGGTTTCTGCCCTGTCTGCGCCTGTATCCACTAGTCCGGCGGGTGCAGGCATTGATTCAACCAGAGGGCCTGCAGTGACTGCTGGGAGACAGATGTCTCCGGCTGCCTTACCGGATGTAAACCCTTTTCCCGGGACGGAAAACGCCTTTCAATCCCTTTCCCTGGCAAAGATTTTCCAGGGTTTGAGTGCACTTAGCCAGACCCGGGAACCGATACTGAATGCTATACTTATGGGACTTTCCCTGAAATCCGATGTTCGGGATGATCAGTTTTTGCCCCAAATTATAGAGAATATGGGCTTAAGTTTTGAAAAGAAACTGGCAGCCGGCCTCGAAAATGCCTCGGATAAAAAAGCGGTTACCCATGTGATCAAACAACTGGCGGGGCAGGACCTGAAAGCTGCCTCTTTGTCCCTTTCCAGCGCGGAAAGCGACCCGGGCAAGGCCTCTGTATTTAAACATATCGCAGATGCGTTGAATAACTTTGCCCAGTTAAATGTCAAATCAGGGGATAGCGGACAAAATCAGGATGGTACACGTTTTCTGCTGCCTTTTCCTGTTTGGCGGGAGAATGGCTTTGATTTTGGCCAGCTCATGGTGGACATGGGAAAGGCAGGTACCGCAAATACAGAAAAAAAAATGCTCAGCATTTCCTTCTTATTGAACATGACCGCCCTTGGCCCTTTACGGGCGGATTTTTCCATTCTGGATAAAACTATTGCCGGCCGATTCCTTCTGGAAAATCAGGCAACCTGTGATTATCTTACCCCAAAGATTTCAAATTTGAGACAGCGTCTGTCCAGAATCGGATATCAGGCAGGAAACATCGACTGCCAGGTGGCCCGGCCGGAACAGATTGCCCCGGCCAGTTTGATGCTTTCCATGAAAGCGTCTGATAACATGCAGGGTTTGAATATTGTGGTTTGACCATGGCGCCTAAAGACAAAAGAAAAAAAGCAATTGCCCTGAAATATGAAAGGCTTAAGGATACTGCACCGAAGGTAACTGCCAAAGGCCAGGGAAAGGTGGCTGAAAATATTATTGCCCTGGCATTGGCCCATGGAGTGCCGGTAAAGGATGATCCAGACCTGGTGGAGGTCCTGGCATCCCTTGACATTAACCAGGAAGTTCCGGCTGAAATATACGTGGCAGTGGCCGAACTTCTCGCTTTTGTTTATGGGGCCAATGCGGACAAAAAATCTTAATGTTATCCAAAATCATTATTCTTCAAGCTTTTTACTGTCAATAAGCCGGTTGCATTCATGGCAGACCATTCTGAAATCCCGGACCTTGCCCCGGAATAATCTATGGCCGCAAAACGGGCAAAAATAATCTTTAAACGCTTTTTCCATATGCGTCATCGGGTTTTCCCCCAGGCCGGACGGGTGTTGAAAGGAATCTGTTTGGGACGTGTCTTTCCCGGCTGGGTGCGCGGAAGAGATATGCTTTTGGTCAGGGTAATATCCGTAGTCGGTCATAAATTTCCTTTTTATTCTTCTTTTTACATCATCAATGAATGCGATTTTGCTTTATACCTAAACGAGTCAGGATGCAAGGGGCTTTTTTGAAACCAATCCCAAAACAGTGGGAAAAAATTTCTGGGTGCGTCAAATTCGGCTGTCTCAAGTGTCGGCCTTTTGGCACATTATTCTTAAAGCCAGATCGGTTCTTTTTAAATAATATACTTAAAAGATAAAAAAGTCTTTTGAAAAGAGATCTGTCCAGGGCCAGAGATTAATTGAAGAAAAATATGGCACACCATTTGCATAGAGTAGAGTGTGGACATGGTGAGATTAAACCAATCAATGCCGGCAGAACACCGGAAATTTTTGTAAAGGAGTAAACTGCCCTATGATTCTTGAAATGACGCGGCCGACCCAGGGCGGGTTAAGGCAAGAACGAAAACTTGAAGCCGTCTCCAATAACTTGGCCAATGCGTCCACCATTGGGTATAAAAAGGATATTGTCAGTTTTGACAGGGCGTTCAGGGCACGGGTGGACCAGGATTTCAGCCAAGGGGATGTGGTAAAAACCGATAATCCCCTGGATGTGGCCCTAGGACCCCAGGGCCTTTTCAAAGTCGAAACCCCGGACGGCATCAAATACACGCGGAACGGCAATTTTTCTTTGAGCAGTGAAGGCATTCTTGTGGATAAAAGCGGGAACCCGGTTATGGGCCAGGGCGGAGCCATTTTCATTGATACGGTGGATCCCAATACAAGTATTAATATTGATGAATCCGGGCAGATTTTTTTGGATAATGAGATTCTGGATACCCTTGACGTGGTCTTTTTTGAAAATATGAAAGGTCTTGAGAAAAGCGGTGATAATCTGTTTGTCTATACCGGAAATACGGCAGATGAAATTACCCTTGAAAATGTCAGGGTTGAAGCCGGTTCCCTTGAGCAGGCCAATGTTCAGGCCGTGGAGGAAATGGCGAAAATGATTGATTATCAGCGGATGTTTGAAACTTACACCAAGTCCATGAAAACATTTGATGAAATCGATTCAAAGGCAATAAATGAAGTAGGGCTGTTTACATAAAGGAGTAAATTTATGATACGGGCACTTTGGTCAGCAGCTACGGGAATGATGGCCCAGGATATGCAGATTGGCGTTACCGCCAATAACCTGGCCAACTCTTCCACCACCGGGTTTAAAAAATCCCGGGCAGCATTTGAGGATTTAATGTATATGACCCAGCGGGTTGCAGGACAGACAACGCCTGGAGGGGGGCAGGTGCCAACGGGAATCCAGGTGGGCATGGGGGTAACTACAGCAGGTACCCAGAAAATATTTACCCAGGGCGATTATGTCCAGACCGATAACAAGCTGGATTTTGCCATCCAGGGAGAGGGATTTTTCAGGGTTTTGCACGGGGACGAGGATATGTATACCCGGGCCGGGGATTTTTCCCTGGACAGCGAGGGATATATTACTTCCCAGGCCGGGGACCGCCTTCAGCCCGAGATTGCCATCTCTTCGGAGGCGGTTACGATTACCCTGGACAATGACGGAACCCTGACCGTGTTTGCCGACGATGATACCATTCTGGCCACAGAGCAGGTCCTTGTAACCACCTTTGTCAATCCCGCCGGACTATATGCCGTGGGTGGCAACCTGTTCAGGGAAACCGAAGGTTCGGGCACACCCCAGGAAAATACGCCGGGAGAGGACGGCGCCGGGACCGTGTTAAACTATTATATTGAAAATTCCAATGTGGATATTGTGGAGGAGATGGTCAGTATGATTTCAGGCCAGCGCACCTATGAGGCCAATTCAAAGTCCATCACCACTGCCGATGATATGCTGGCAACGGCTGTTCAGTTGAAATCTTAAAAATTTTTAAATGGATAAAGCCATGAATGCCTGGGCAATTTTATATGAAATTAGAAATAAGAGACAAGAAACAAGAGGGCGAAGCGCCTGCGGTGCCCAGCTTTACCCTATATTTTGGAATCCTTTAGTTTCATTGTTTGTTGTGGGCTTGCGGCCTATGTGCGTATATAAGAAATCTCTGATGGTCGCCTATTGTCTTGTCTGCATGCTTACCGGCAGTCTTACGGTATTGGCCGCTACACCGGGAAAAATTTTTATTGAAGTTGCCCGGACATCAGAAGTCAATGGCCCTGCCATCTGTTTAGGAGATGTTTCAAGTATAACTGCGCCTGATTTTTTTAAGGCGGAACTGGCGCGTGTTGATCTTGGAAAATCACCCCGGGCCGGGCGGATGAAACAGATTTCAGGGGAGCGGATTACAGCGGCCATAAATGCCATGGGCCTTAATGACAATGACATTAATATTCAGGTACCTGAACGGGTGTTTGTTAAACGCGCCAGCCAAGAGCTTGACCCGTCCCGGGTGGAAACGGCGCTTGGACATTTTTTGTCCGGCTTTTTCCCCAAGGAAGGATTCAAGGTAAAGGCTTTCAGTGTCCGGGGAATTGAGCCCTATCCCCAGGGCGATTTATCCCTGGTGTTTGACAAACGCTATACCCCTTCGGACAATGGCCGCCTGTCCGTTCATGCTGAAGTCTGGGTGGACGGCGTCAGAGAGGGCCGGTTGACTGTCACGGGGCGTCTCTCACAGATCAAATCCGTAGTTGTTGCAGCAACACGCCTGGAAAGGGGACAGGCCATTACACCGGCTGATGTCACCCTGCGGGATATGGACGTGTTCGGACTGCAGCCGGATGTCATGACTTCGGTTGACCAGGTCAGCGGCATGCTGATCACCCGGACCATCGACAAAGGGGAATGTATGACCCAGGATCAATTCAAACAGGCCCCCGCCATTGAAAAAGGGTCCGTGATAAAGTTGGTGGCCAGAAAGGATCGTTTATCCATTGTTACTTTAGGGGTGTGCAAGGAAGATGGGTATCCGGGTCAGACTGTGACAGTGCAAAATTTAACATCGGGGAAACTGGTGCGCGGTCTTGTTACAACAGACGGCACCGTGGAGGTCGTTTTTTAAGCTTGGAGGTCTGGAATGTGGTCAATTCAAAAAAAATTACTAAATGAGTGTCTGGCATTTCTGCTGATCCTTATGGCCGGGATTTTTACCGGTTGTCTGTCCAGTGGCGGAGATCCGGCCTTCAGCGTTGTGCCCCAGGACGCAATGCCTGAACCTGCCGTGCAACCTGAATATACCATGGCAAAGCCTGCGGAAGGTTCTCTTTGGACCGCACAGAACAGATTCCTGCTGGATGACACCAAGGCTGCTTATGTCGGAGATACAGTGATCGTGGATATTGTGGAGAATGCCTCGTCTGAAATGGAGGTAAACTCCGAGAACGAACGGACAACCCGTATGTCGGTGGGGGTACCCACTTTCAATGTCTTGGGAAAAGCAACCCATCTTGGTGGCGGTTCTGGTGGGGGCAACCTCATTGACACCAGTTTTGAAAACTCCACCAAAGGAGAAGCCACAAGTGACCGGTCCGGTAACGTAACTGCCTCTATTGCGGCCCGGGTTACGGAGGTAATGCCCAACGGTAACTTAAGCATCTTCGGACGCAGGGCCATGAAAGTGGATAATGAGGTTCAGTATATCATGGTATCAGGAATTGTCCGACCCGATGATATTGATTCGGACAACCGGGTGGAGTCCACGTCCCTTGCTGATTCGCGCATTGAATATTACGGCAAGGGGGCCCTTGCCGACAAACAGAAGCCAGGCTGGGGTACACGGATAATTGATAATATCTGGCCCTGGTAGGCGTTGCGGGCTAAAGGAGCGGGTATCATGAACAATATGTTGAAAAAGATAATGATCAGTACAGGGATTGTGCTGTGTCTGCTTGCCGTTTCAGTGCACGCCATGGCAACCCGAATTAAGGACATGGCTGCCATCCAGGGGGTCCGTTCCAATCAGATCACCGGATATGGCCTGGTGGTAGGGCTTAACGGTACAGGAGACAAGAATAATATTCTGTTTACCCGACAGTCTTTGACCAATATGCTTAAAAAAATGAGCCTTCATTTTGACAAAAGCCAGATCAAGGTGAAGAATGTGGCGGCGGTTATGGTCACGGCAAATATTCCACCCTTTGCCCGGATCGGGGACCGCATTGACATCACGGTTTCGTCCCTGGGTGATGCCACAAGTCTTAAAGGCGGAACCCTTTTAATGATGCCACTGAAAGGGGTTGACGGCAGCGTTTATGCCATTGCCCAGGGTGCCGTAAGTCTTGCAATTCCCGCCGGTGTAAACGACCGGAACAGTCATCTTCTCACGGCCCGGATTATCAACGGGGCTACAGTGGAACGTGAGATTCCCTTTCAACTGGAAGGGAAAAAACAATTGACCCTGTCCCTGTTCCGTTCGGATTTCACCACGGCCCGGCGGGTGGGAGATACCATCAATGCGGCTTTAGGGGAGGGGATTGCAAAAATCGTTGATGCCAGCGCTATCTGCCTGAATGTGCCGGAATCCATGCAGCAGGAGCATGTGGCGGAGTTTATTGCCGATGTGGAAGGGTTGTCTGTGGTTCCGGATACCGTTGCCAAGGTCGTGATTAACGAAAAAACCGGCACTGTGGTTATCGGCAGTGAGGTGACCATTTCAAATGTGGCTGTGGCCCATGGGGATTTGAACGTGGTGATTCAGGGGCAAAACCCCGAGTATATTATGGAACTGCCCGGCACCTCTACCATCGGAGAACTGGTTAATGGACTGAACTCTTTAGGGGTCCGGCCCAGGGACCTGATCAGTATTCTGGAAAGTATCAAGGCAGCCGGGGCGTTGCAGGCCAGCCTGGAAATACTTTAGACTTGTTTTTTGCAGCACAGCATTCCAATTTTGAACATGGCCGATTCGTTGAGCCGGTAAAAGAGGGGGCAAAATTATGTCTATTCAAATGCCTGGGATGATGACTCCTGTTACAGATACCCAGGGTACCACAGATACGGCCCGGAAGCTCCAGCGGGAAAAAG
Organism: Desulfobacter sp.; assembly: GCF_050177295.1. Taxonomy (NCBI): domain Bacteria; kingdom Pseudomonadati; phylum Thermodesulfobacteriota; class Desulfobacteria; order Desulfobacterales; family Desulfobacteraceae; genus Desulfobacter; species Desulfobacter sp. Next base: position 3,855 of record NZ_JBFXHE010000029.1, on the reverse strand, counting down.
ATCTTGAGAAAGCCTGCCAGGGGTTTGAGGCTTTAATGCTCAATACCTTGATGCAGCGCATGCGGGATACCCTGCCCGGAGACAGTCTTTTCCCCGAAAGCAATGCGTCTGACATCTACCAGTCCCTGCATGACCAGTATCTTACGGAAAATTTATCCCAAGGCCGGCGTGTAACCGGCTTCAAGGAGTTCTTATATCAGCAGCTTCAGGACTCAGCTTAAGGCATTTTGATTGTGTCAAGTCATGGCATAATAGTTGCTTTGTTTCTATACAAAAACGAAAATATCTCCTTGTTTTGTGAGTTGAGTTTATTTTTAACTATTTAATATCGTTATTGATATTAATAAGATAGGGAGGAGAATCATGGAAAAAGCTGCCGACAGTATCCAAACGTTGCTTAAGGAAAAACTTGCCTGCTACCAGCAACTTCACCTGGTATTAAAGGCTGAAAAAAAGGCTATCGGAAATATTGACCTTGGTATGATATGGGAGACAACCAGAGCGAAGAAAGATCTTATCGGTAAAATCGAAGAATTGCGAAATAATATTCTTGTTGTTTGCCGAAATGATTTTCCAGGTATGGATAAAAAAACGGAAAACTTCTCCCTGGGTGCACTGGTACATGCCCTGCCGCTGCCCAATAAGAGCAAAAATGATATAAGACAAATCAAGCGGACCATTGATAAAGAAAAAGACATCGTAGCCAATTTTATAAAAGCTAATCAGATTCAGGTTAAAAAGCACCTGTCTATTGTGGATAACATCATGGCTTTGATCGGAAATAACCCTGCCCAGGCCCGGTACACCGGCAAAGGGATGGTGACCCAGGGAGGAAAGAGCAACTGCCTGTTCGTGGCCCAAGTGTAGCATGGTCTGGTAGATAGTATCTGCTGATTTTCTATAATTATCACCAGGATATTGTGATCTTATTTTAGTGATAATACAATCTGTTGATCTTTGTCATAGAAAATCAGCAGATACTATATATACCTAAGCTGGACAGGAACAAAGGTTGACTCTGATGTTACATATGATTATAACAATAACATGTTTATTTTAAGAGTTAATTCGGACGGACTGTAGGGCCTTTTTGAATTCAACGGATAAAAAATTATTAATGTCAGCCTGGTGGATTATTTATTAAGCCTATGCTTATTCTAACACGAAAAGTTGGTGAGAGTATTGTCATTGCTAATGATATCATCGTAAAGGTGGTTGAAACCGGCAAAAGCAGCATTCGGATAGGTATTGATGCGCCCCGGGAAATATCGGTTCTGCGGCAGGAGGTGTTTGACGCCATTCAAAAGGAGAATATTCTTTCCTCCCAAGGAACAGACAACATTGATATTGCAAGGGCAGCCAAACTGATAGGCAATAAGGACAAGGAGTCTGAATAAAAGGTAATGAAGATTAATACAAGACAATTCGGTGAAGTGACTATTGATGATGATAAAATCATCAATATGCCGGATGGTGTTCCCGGATTCAGGCAGCAGAAACGTTATGTTGTCCTTGAAAAAAAGGAAACCGCTCCTTTTTATCTGTTTCAATGTGTGGATGACCCGAACCTGGCATTTGTGGTCATGGACCCCCTTCGTTTCTATCCTGAGTACACGCTGTCTGTTAAGGATTTTGATACGACGATTAAATGGGAATTTGGAAAGGAAGCGTTATCCTGTTTTGTCATCATCACCATTCCCCATGGCAAGCCCGAAGATATGACTGCGAACTTTATGGCACCTATTGTGATAAATAATGAAAGAAAAGAAGGGATGCAGCTGATCCTCCAAGGCAGTCCCTACTCACACCAGCAGCTGCTTTTGAAATAAGAAAAGAATGAATTTAAACATTCGTACTGAAAAGAAGCCCCCTTAAATCCTGCATTTTTTCACGAAGCTCAAGAATTTCTTCTGCAGGGAACTGCTTGATGACTTCATCGGTCTCTTTGTCCATAATTTTGACCACCACATCCTCGGTGCCGTCGTCAATGGTAAAATTCAGCCTTGTCTGAACCGTATTGGCAAAGTCCTCAAGGGCTTCCACCATCTCTTCGACATCTTTTCTGGTCAGTTTGGCTGGATTTCCGGGGTCCTCACTTTTTTGCTCAGAAGCCTGATTTTCAGTCCGCGTAGTACTTGCCGAAGAAGAAGATGCAGCCTGATTTAACTCGGACAGCGGAGTAATGTCTGCACTTACTGTCTCGGCGGCAGTTTCCTGAATTCTAATATTGGTTTCAGGTCTGTCTGTATGGATTGTTGCATTTGTTGTTACATCCATGGCTTTTCCTTTCTGGGGTAAACAATTCCTACCGGCTCTACCGGCTTATGCTGATAAGTCTTGGGCGGTCCTTTGACGGCCGATAGCTCTCCAGAGTAGTCTTCCCGCACTTGAGATGTTTAAGGCTTTTTTCCAATTGATTTTTGTGCCTTTGTATCTCAACCCCGATGGTTTCGTCAACCCTTAGGATCAGCCCAAGGCGCTGTTTAAGTTCCTTCAGCTTTTGGACATCAGATAGAGATTCGGACTGACCTGCTATACTGATAAATTCATTAATGGCATTTTTCAGCTTTTCCGATGCACTCCTCCGCTCAATGGTCATCTGGGCCAGATCCGGCAACTGTTCTGCCCTAAGCAGATCTAAGTGTCTGTTCTGAAGATTCTCATATTCACTGCACGGCTTTGAAATATGCTCTGCTAAATCTTTCATATATTGTCCTTACTGCTTAAATGGCAATACTTGTCCTTTGACCATGTTTTTCATACCCTGAATAGCTCATGGAAGAAACTTCTTTTTTTTGTGCAGTCTTGGTCTTGGTGTTCTGGGTCTTGGTATTCTGGGCAGCATTTCCTTGGCCCATCACGCTGGTTTCCCATATCTGTTTGAGCTTCATTAGGTATCTGATTGCCCGGTCCAGGGTCTGAATGTCGTTGGTGATGGAAACCCTGGCCAACTCCTGCATCATGGCTAAAAAAAGACTTCTTAGAAAGAAGATCTCTTCATTCTCAATATTACGAAGGGATGCGTTAAGTTCGGAGATAATGGCTATGGCCTTACTCAAATTCTCTCCCCTTTGCTTGGGGTTTTTGTTTATTACGCCTTCCCGTGCAAAATTAATGCGTTTGATGGCACCGTCGTACAGCATGAGGATCAATTTTTGGGGATTGATTTCACTGCTGACCTGGATTTTCTGATAGGAATTAAGGGCATTGTATACCATATTTACTTAACACTCCTTTTTGCAACCGACTGACTTTGGTTATTTGGGGTTGCACGAAAAATTGGGGGACATGACTGCATGGGCTCATTTTACGTATTGTGCAGTCAGGGGGCTTTGCCTTTTTATCGATTTTCTTTTCACTCTGGTCCTTTCATGAATTCTTTAACGTTATAGTTATTTATCGGCAAAAATCGGTAACACTTTATATAGTTTTCCAGATAAATAATTTGCTAACATAACTCCTTGAAAAATCAGGCAGCTTTTAATTCTTCACAATGCCCCAAAAGTCCAATAATCTCCTTTTGTCGATGAACAAAATGTGAAAGAGCCTCTTCGACTTTTTGCTTGAGAGAATCAAAAGTTGGGAAATAATGCAGATGAATTTCATCTTTTTTGATATTTTTCCATAACTTTTCAATGGGATTAAACGGGCTTTCTGGTAGGAAAATCCCAGGTTTTTGAGAAATTCACTGAGGTATTTGACACTGTAAAGAACACCGAATTTTTGATAAATATAGTTTTCCAGATAAATAATTTGCTAACATAAGTCCTTGAAAAATCAGGCAGCTTTTAATTCTTCACAATGCCCAAAAAGTCCAAGAATCTCCTTTTGTCGATGAGCAAAATGTGAAAGAGC